>JAPOXY010000099.1 GCA_026706845.1 Gemmatimonadota bacterium | reverse complement strand
GGGACGCCGAATACATAGCCTAGATAGCCGTACCAAAGATACTCAATTCCACACCATTCTCCCGTGCAGTTGCGAGCAGCAGGTCCCCCAATGAGTGCGCCTCCCGCTACTCCTAAAAGAGCACCGCCAAGAAAGCCAGCACCCCACTTGTTGGCAACTTTTTTCTTCGTACCGAGCTGTTCCAAACCATTTTTCCATGCTTCGATACTCCGTGCGTATTGCGAGATAACGAGGGTATCGATGTCCTTATAGGCTATGGTTTTCAAAATTCTCAATGCACGCTCCTCCTGCACTCTAATGACAATATGCACAGAGTCTTGCCTGGTAATCCTTCCAGTTACAGCCTCTTCCACACCTTCTGATGTGTAAATAACATGGGCATACCATCCCTTCCTGATTTTTGAAAGATCAATCTGCCTACCTGACATGATCGTGATGGCCTTCAACTCTTCCCCTCTTTTTTTCTCTCCAATAAACTGATTCACCTCATTCATCTGCTTTAGTGTATTTGTTTCGTCACTCATGAAAACTGACAGCACTTTCTCATAGGCGATCGTCTTCTTATCCTTGATACCTCCGCTTCGAATCATGAACGAAGTTTCATCAACCGCATCAATCCACCCCTTCTCCAATTTCTGTTTGCCCTTGCTATCGTAATAGGTGACTGCAACGTAGGCATCTTGCGTCAGTGTATCGGCATTGACCTCTGTGCCTTGCAGATATGTAGCTGCGTGTGCGAGTGTGGGAGCTATCGCGTTGAGCAGGAGGGCTGTAGTGACCAAGATGGCGATGGCTCTACTCGCGTTGTATTCGACATGCATGGATTTCTCCTTTTGTGTCGTACAAAAAAAATCGCATTTCGTTCCTCATCTACGCAAGGCGCAGTGTGACGAGTTGACAACTGCGTGTTTCGACACCCCAAAAAAGGGGTGTCGGGCATTGTCAACAGTCACGCAGGAATAGAAATGCGGGAATGTCCTACCTATTTACCGAGACATGGGGGATCAGTCCATGTCTATACTCGGCTATTGTATTCAGCAGATACCCGACATAACGGCACCTGCTTGACTGTTGACAAAAGTAAAATATATCATTCCCGCGGTTTTTCAAATGGAATCTTCACGTTGTACCCAGGGCACCTGGATAAATTCTGTATGAACGATAGCCATCTAAAACCGAAATCTGGCAATCGCTGATAATCTTCCATCGGAATTAGGTGCCAAACCCACAGAGAAACGGCGGGCTTCAGGAGGTTTACGAGTAAGCTCGGACATAATCGTGGCCCCGATGACCGGACCAATAAGAATAGATGGCCAGAGTTCTTCTTTGGAGGTGGTCATTACAATACCTGTTGCGCCCCCTATCAGGGTGCCACCCAATGCACTTATAAACTGATCGTGTGGATCCACCGCACTCACGCCAGCGGACACGCCGAGTATATAGCCAATTATCGCGCCCAAAGCAGCTTCACCATCTATACAAAGTGATTCTCCATTTCCGCAGCTATCTCCGTTAATCAGCCCCAATCCAGCACCTGCAGATGCTAAAACAAGGCCTCCAACAGTGCCACTGGCCAACTTCAGGACCCCTCGGGCCCCGGAATGCATACCAGTCCTTCTGCCAAGTTCGCCTATTGAAATACGTGAGCACAGCCGTTTCTAAAAAAAAGACCTAAAAATAGGCATGTACACCCCCACCTGCATAAACGCCAGCGAGCCCCTTAGATTGAGAGCCGGTTTTTTCCCTACCAAACCCCTGACCAATTTCCACGTTCAAACCGAGAGGAATTCCCCCAAGTGAAAACACAATCTCGCCTCCAAAAGCGAGACCAGTTCCCAGCGTCGTGGTTTTGACAGTTTCCTGGCGGAGATCCTCCTCTTTTTTTTCTTGCCAGCCGCCTTCGAGAGTGAAATGAAGTCGGGCAACATTCCACCGGCTTTGATGCTCAAATATGGCATACGAAACGCCGGCACCTAACATATGGTCGCTATACTGACCATTGAGAATAAAACGCCCAACAGTTTGAAGATATACGGGTGCCAGTCCGTTATAGCGAAAACTAATCCCACCAAATGTGGGTGTCGCGCCCTGAAGACCAATACCATAACTTTTGGTGAGATCAGTCTTTTTCGCCTGAGCTGAAAAACTGAAGGTCACAATCGAAAAGACACAGATCAGGTAAGAAATCGAGCGTGTCATTATTTTCTCCTTTTTTTAGTTATTGACGAAATTGATCCACTATACCTACACCTGCTGAAGGCCATCATTTTTCGGCGCTGCATCAGCCTGCTTGCCCCGCGATCCAATTAGCAGCAAAGTTAGACCCACCTGCATCCAGAAAAGCCTCCGAACCCGCCGAATAATGCCCACAGCCAAACCCATCTTTGGATCCAAACCCATCAAATGAAACAGAAACACATGCCCGCCTTCAAAAACGCCCATCCCGAGCGGAACAAAAAAGAACGCCGCATTAATCACGACCATCAGCGCGTGGAACAGATACACCCAGACAAACGGCATGGGTTCGCCGAGCACATAAAGAATCACATAGATCTCCAGCGTACCCAGAAACCAGCCCAATACATGTAAACCCAACAACCCCGTCAAACGCCACCTATTCAACCGATAAAACTGCGCCAAATTCTCGTCAATCTCCACTGCGCGATCGCGGAACCGCTCCAAAAACCTGAGCCGCAACCACAGCATCAAATTCAAAAACCGCACAAAGGGACTCCGGCGCTGCCTGAAAACCGTCCAAACAACCCCCAGAACAGACAGCGCCAGAACAGCGATAAGAGCACCTCGCAACTCAGTTGGCCACGAAAACCGCTGCAAACCTATCACAACACCACCGATCACAAAAATCACCCCACCAATCATCTCACCCGTCTTATTGGCCACCAGTGACGACACCCCACTGGAAACGCACATCTTATCTCTCAGAACAATCGCCTTGCCGACCTCCTTGCCAACCTGCGATGCTGGCGCCACATTGCCCACTGCTTCGCCAGCCAACTGCACCCACAGCAACTGCCTCAAACGCGGCCTTTCCGCCTCGCGATCAAAGCACGCACGCCATATCCACGCCTGATGAACAAATACCACCAGCGACAGGCCGATCACCGGCACATAGCCCCAGCCCATCATCAAAACATGCTGCCACACCTCTGGGGTACTGAGCTGGTACAAAAGCACACCCAGACCAGCAAACCCTATCAAACAGAGCAAAATATGCGTTTCCCGTTTCATGTTATTCTCCTAAAAAATCGCTACCTTACACAACAACCCGTTTTGCAGCCGTAACAACCGGAATCGCCCGAATAACACAAAGCGCGACCGTCAGATACGTCGCCGCCACAGCAACCATCTCAAGACCCGATAAAAATGCGGGCGCCAAACCCGACATCTGCTGTGCCGCATTCAGGCTGAACAACAGCACAAACGCGACCACCTTGGAAGTCCCGTACGTCGCCCGGCTCACGCGCGAGGCAACCAGCGCGAACCCAAGCCGCGACTTCATCATCGTTGACTCGCCAAACGCCGTAAAACCCCTGGTCAGGGCACAACTGCGAATCGCATCCGTCACAAACCCCCTGCTGAGCACCACAATCGGCACCCAAAGCGGAATAACATGCAACCACGCAAACACCACCCACCACACATTCTCCGCAATCCGATCACCCACAATATCCAGCACCCCCCCGACCTTGCTCTCGCACCCCAACCGCCGCGCGAGATACCCATCCAGCCAATCCATCACCAGCGCGACAAAAGCGAGCGGCACCGCAACCCAGGCCAGCATCGCATCTCCAGACACGGCAAAAGCCGTCGCCAGAAACAGAAGAACCACTCTGCCCGCAGTAATCAAATTGGCAACCTGACCTGGAAACGCGGTCGCAAACGTCGATGTAAGCGTTGACATCTCAGCCTCCTTCTCGAAGGTTCACATCTCAAACTCCTCGGTCACAACACGTCATATGCAAATCCCGTGCCAAAACCGTTTTATCCCCGAAAAAGACCATTTTCCCTGCTATCCAACCCAAAAATCGCCCAATCAGTGCAAACTAAATATTGCACCTGCAACCCTCGTATTGCACAGCAGGCACAAAAAAATCCGGAGACACAATGTGTATCTCCGGACCTGTCAAGTTTCAGGGACTGGGAAGGGATCTAACGATAAATCCCAGGATCGATCCCGTGCTCCTTCAACTTCTGTTGCAGCGCCTGCCGTTTCATACCAATAGCTGGTGCTGTGCGGCTAATATTGCCCTCGTAGTATTCCAATGCAGACCGAATAAACGCAACCTCAAAAGACTGCACAACCTCCTGCTTTGCATCTTGAAAAAACACCCCATCCCGCCAAACAGACTCAGAACGCTCCACAGACTCAACACCCCGAACCTCCTGAGGAAGCAAATCGCGACGCAACTCAGACCCATCCGAAAAAATAACCGCCCGCTCGACCGCATGCATCAACTCCCGTATATTGCCCGGCCAGGCATACACCATCAGCATCTTCATCACATCTGGCGGCACATCCGTCATCGCCTTGCCGTGCTGATCATTAAAACGCGCCAAAAAATGTTGAACGAGCAGCGGAATATCCTCGCGCCGATCCCGCAGTGGCGGCAAAAAAATATCCACCACCTTCAAGCGATAAAAAAGATCCTCCCGAAACCGTCCTTCCACTATCTCCGCTGGCAAATCCTTATTCGTCGCGCTGATAATCCGAACATCCACCGTCACCGTCTCCGAACCGCCCAGCCGCTCAAACTGTTTCTCCTCCAGCACGCGCAACAACTTCGCCTGCGTCTCGATATGCATATCGCCGATCTCGTCCAAAAATAGCGTCCCCCCATCCGCAAGCTCAAACTTGCCCTGCCGTCGCGCAGTCGCCCCGGTAAACGCACCCCTCTCATGCCCGAACAACTCGCTCTCGATCAACTCCGTCGGCAACGCCGCCGCATTCACCGCCACAAAAGGCCGCGCCTTTCGCCCGCTCTGCTCGTGAATCGCCCGCGCGACCAACTCCTTACCCGTACCGCTCTCCCCGCTAATCAGCACCCCCGCATCGGTCGCAGCCACCTTCCCGATCAAATCATAGACCCCCTCCATTGCGCGGCTGCGACCAATCAGCAAACCGAACCCCGACTGCTGCCGGATCTCATTGCGAAGCGTCTCATTCTCCCGCCGCAACCGCACCGTCTCCAGCACATTCTCCACCAGACAGCGCAACTCATCCACATCGTAGGGCTTGCTCAAATAATCGTACGCACCCGCCTTCATCGCCTCCACCGCAACCCGCTCCGACCCATACGCCGTAATCACAATAACCGGCCGCGCATCCCCCTGATCAGCCAACCGCTTCACCAGCGTCAACCCATCCATCTTTGGCATCTGGATATCGCAAATCAGCAAATCGGGATTGTTCTGCGCCACAGCCGCCAGCCCCGCCTCGCCGTCCTCTGCTTCGACAATCTCACACCCCAGCGCCGCGAGTGCCCGCTTCAACCCGTACCGCGCCGCAGGGTCATCATCCACAATCAGAATTTTATACTGCATCATCCCCCCCGGGAAGTTGAACTGCAAACACCGCCCCTGTCCCATCTGCATTTGCCACCTCAATCGCACCCCCCATGCGCTCCACATCGCGCTTCACAATCGCAAGCCCCAACCCCGTACCAGAAGCCTTCGTCGTAAAAAACGGCTCAAAAATGCGAGCCTGGTCTCCCTCTGAAATCCCCAGACCCGTATCCGACACCCGCACCTCCACGCCGCCTTGTAATCGCCGCGCCTGCACTGTCAACCGCCGCTCCGTGCAATCGCCTTCCATCGCCTGAATACCGTTCAAAATCAGATTGAAAAACACTTCCTTCAGATCCTCTGGATCGCCCTTCACCACGAGATCATCCGCCACATCGAAACAGACCTCCACATTCTGTCGCTCCGCCTCGTGAAACAAAATCAGCACCACATCTTCCAGTACAGCCTTCAGGTCCAACGCCTGAAACCCATCCCCCTGCTTGGGTTGCGCAAACCTGAGCAAGCGATCCACCACGCGGCTTAACCGATCAATCTCGCGCAACACCACAGACAAATCGCCCGCCTTTGTCTGATCACCTTGCAAATCCTCCCGCAACACAGTCGCAATCGCCTTGATCGAACTCAGGGGATTCTTCACCTCGTGCGCAATACTCGCCGAAAGCAACCCCAGCGCCGAAAGCCGCTCTGCCTCATACATCTGCCGCTCCAATTGCAACCGCCGCTCCACCAGGCGCGTATTTTCAACCGCCAGCGCAATCTGATTGCAAAGCGTACCCAGCAAGTCCCATTCTTCAGACGAAAAAGACCCTCCGCGCTTCTTCTCACCCAGACAGAGCAAGCCAACTGGCTTCTCCTCTTGCAACACCGGGATACACAGCTCAACCCCTTGCTTTGCGAGTATTGCAGTAAGTGCCGGATGGTGCAAATCGCCCACATCCAGCGGTCGGCGATGGGTCAACAACCAGCCGACCACCGCCTCAATCTGCGTCCCATCCCCAAACGGTGTGACAGGCGGCTCAAACCCCGGCAAACCACTGCTTGCGATCACCTGCACCTGACTCACTTGCTCCTCTTCGTATTCAAACACCACCAGCGAAACAGCGTGAACCTTCAACACAGTTCCAACCGCATCCACCACCGACTTCAATCGTCTCTCCAGCGCGTGCGGCACATTCAGTGTTTGACTCAACGCACCCAGCAAATGCTGATATTCGTATCGCGCCCTGAAAAACAGGCGATTGATGATCCCCTGCAACCTGTTCTTAATCGGCTGAAACAAAAAAATCAGCAACGAAATCAAAATAGCCTCAACCACCTCTACCCTGAACCCACTATCCAGACGCCCCAATGCCTCTGCAACGCGCCGGATCACCAGCAAATAAACCGTCAACACAATGCCCGTCAGCGCAGAATAAAACAACGCGGGATTTACCACAATCTGGAAAAAGCTGTACCGATAAATAAAATAGCCCAGAATATACGCCGGCGCGATAGGCGAAAGAAAAAGCACCAGCGCGAGCACCGGTCCTACAACAGCACTTTGAAGCAACCCAATCGGATACGCAAAAACCGTCAAAACCGCGATACCCGTCAACGCGAATGCCATCAACCTATAAAATACCTTATGCACCTCAGTCTCCGACCGCATCGCAAATCCCCGGCAGAGATACGCCGAAAACAGAAGCATAGCAATAGCATACAGGCTAAAACTCACGCGCTTGATCGGCGCTTGAGACATGCCAATCAAAAAAATGATTACCCCCGGCACAAAAGTGATCGGAATGAGATACCGCCGCAACCCGCGCGCCACCTTGTGCTCATCTGCAAAAGCCAGCACCGTTGCCAGCAGCGCAGACGGCAAAAAATCCAGCCCAAAACGCGCCACATGCGCCGCATAATTCACTGCACCAGCACCCGGCGCCGCCTGCTCGATCAAAATGCGCAACGCATCCCCCGTGTACCAGAGTGCCCCCGCCGAAATCAACAACAACAGCGGCAGTGGCGTACCCCTTCGCTTTATCGCCGAGACAAAAATGCCCCAGAGCAACCCGGCGGCAATCACCGCGCCGACCAGCCAGATCGTCTCGTATAACGACAGGTCCATCAATACCCCTTCGCCAAATCCGCTCGGCTTTGCGCTTCGGCCGCTTCGGGATCGCGTCTCAATTCCCTCGCCAACAAATCGTGCAATTGCGCGATGCGATCGGCCTGCGCGGGATCATCTGCCAGATTGTTAAATTCCCCGGCATCCTCTTCCAAATTGTACAACTCCCGTTCGGGTCCATGCACCTCGTCAAACCGCGCGTGATACACGTATTTCCACGGACCCTGCCGAATCATCATCATGCCCGACGCAATATTGTGGGCGTAGTATTCGCTCACCGCAATATCCCGCCAATCGCTATTCCCGTCGTCCAGATAATTGAGCAACGACTCGCCATCCCAGTCCTCTGACCGTTCCGCCCCGCCGACCTCCGCTATCGTCTGCGCCAGATCCACCAGCGAACACACACCCGTCCGCCGCTGCCCACCTGCCCAGCGTTTTGGAAAAGACACAATCAGCGGCGTCCGCGAAGCGTGCTCATACATATTATTCTTCCACCACAACCCGTGATCGCCCTTGTTTTCGCCGTGATCCGTGCAGTAAATCACAATCGTATTATCCGCCACTTCGGAATCATTGAGCGCAGCGAGCAACTTGCCGATCTCATCGTCCAGCCAATTCACAAAACCCCAGTAAAGCTCCCGCCCCAACTTCGTCTGCTCGGGCGTCGCCTTTGTCACCCCAAATCCGGCTCGCAAATGCTTGTAATTGGTCGGCAACGTCTCCAAAAAGCCCTCGGGAATCTCGGGCATGGGTACCCTGTCTTTGTAAGGCGCATAATATTCTTCTGGAATAGTCAACGGAAAATGCGGTGCCACATAACCTGCCAGCAAAAAGAACGGCTTATCATCCGCCGACCGATTCTGCAAAAACGCACTGCACTCCGCCGTCACCTTGCGGTCCCTCTCCAAAACGGGCGATGTATCAGCCGTCTTAAAAGCCGCCACCCGCCCTTCCCAACCGAAACCCGACTCACTCAGATCATCGAACGCCCGCCGCCCGCCCTTCCCACTCCTGTCACCCTGATTCGCACCGGGATAAACATCGCGAAAACCATAGCGATGCGCACCCGCAAAATGCATCTTGCCACCCAGCCAGCATTCATAGCCCACCGCATTCAGCGCGTGAGGCAGCGAAGGATAATCGTCAGAAGGCAACTGACAATCATTGGTCCACACCCCACAGCGACTCACGTATTGCACCGCCGTAAAACTCGCACGCGCAGGCGCGCAAAGCGGTGAAGTCGTATAAGCCGCATCAAATACAATACCCTCTTCTGCCAGCCGATCCATATGCGGCGTTTGCACAATAGAATCCCCATAACACCCCATCACTGCCGGGTCGTGCTCATCGGACATAATCATCAGAATATTTGGACGGTCAGACATAAAATCTCCTTATAGTTAGTGTGATATGACACATCATCTAAAGCAACTGCTCCAACGCCTGGGCGCGATTAATATCTGTACGCCAGAACTCCTCGGGCGTATCCGCGCTCCATCTCGCCCAGATTAAAGCCAGAACCAGACCCCATTTGATAATACGCTCGCGCGGGATATCCAATTCTTCGACCATAATCTCCACGCGGCGAACATCGATTGCGCCCCTGTCACATCCTTCACAGGAAGCGTCGGGGTAATTCGCCAAAAAAGCACCGACCTCGTAACCCGGATCGCCAAAATAACCTTTGGGATCAATGACGAGATAGGGTTCGCGCTCTGAACTCAAGATATTCCAGTGGTGCAAATCGCCGTGCAAAACAACCGTTTCTGTACTCGTACTCATCAACTCATCGTAAAGCATTTCGGCGCGTACAACCCATTTTTCGGGCAACGGCCCGGTACTGCCATTGTATTTTTTTCGCAACTTGTCAAAGCCATCTATCTCATAAGCCGTCGGCCAAAAACTGTGAATTTTTGGAACGGGTCGCCAGAACTTTTTCATCAGCCGAGCGGCAATGCGCGTATTCTCCTCGTCATCCGGGCAAACACCCAGAGGAACACCTGGGCGGATGCGCTCGAGCATCAACACGCCCAACGCCTCGTCAAAATCGAGCAACTTGACCGTACCATTACCATTGCAAAGTTGCAGCGCGTGGCACTCTTGCTGCCAGTTTTCCGCCAGTTGCACGGGCGAGCCAATTTTCAGAACAACCTCTGTGCCCTTCGCATCCGTCGCTGGCGCGATATAACTATAGGACATTTCGGCATAATCTTCTGTCATGGGATCTTCAATGCAAAGATCCCACCGCTTTGCACACGCAGCGACGATATCTGGCAGCCGTTCGATCCATTCAGCCCATTCTGGATTGGACGATAGAGTTTCTGGAATGTACATGAATTTCCCGTTTTATGGACAACGCCTCGCGTATATCCTACCCTCTCCCATCAGCCGCATCGGCAATCCACGTCAAATAGGACCTGTGTCCATGCGACACGGAAAATGACATAGACACATTCCTCAACCGTTTTTTCAATGCCCTCAAACGGCCTTTTACAGTCATCACAAACAGCACGGTATCCCCATCTCGATCCGGTGACAAAAAATACTGCGAAAAAACATCCACACGCGCAGCCAACCGCTCGGCAACAAGCGCGCGGCCAACGCGATTTGCCTCCGCTTCAGATGGCATGGGAAGAGCCAGAATACAAGGCGCATTTCGCAACCCACCTTGAACCGTGATATCGAGATCCGTTTTCCCCAGACGCCGCGCCGCATCGAGTTTTCGCACAACCGTATGCACCACAAAAAACACCAGACAAATCATCACCCCGATAAGAACGTGCTTCATCAGCCCGCTGAAAAACGCGCCCTGCTCGCGATCCCCCGCCTGAAAAAACGCGTGCTGAAAACGCTCGTCTGACTCCGCAACCAACCTTCTCGCAATAACGCGCACCTGTGCATTCGCCACGGGCGGCAACGGCTTCACGCGCTCATAGCCATACAGAGAGCGAACCATCTCGCGCGCAATACGCGAGGCATTCTCTTCCTCAGCCCCTGCGGAAACAACAAAACAAAATCCAAACAGAATGACGGTCCAGACTTTTAACATGCTTTCACACCTCACGTATCACAACGAGTTCTGGCGTCTTGCCCCCACCCAATTCCTCTGCTCGGTCCATCAAATCGCTTAATTGTGCACGCGTCGTCTTCAAAAAAACCATCGCCTCAGCAGCTTCTCGCACCCCATCCTCCCTGCGATAGATTGAACGGACACTCGGTGCGACAGTTCCACCCGTCGCCAAATTTTCTTTAACAAGCACCTTGCCGAGTTTTTGCGCCCGCGCTTCTGTGCGCATCGCAATCAACACCCCAAGAGGATCATCGCCCTGCTCGGCACGCAACCCCCTTCTAAAGACACGAAAAATCGCCCACAAAACCAGCAGCGCAATCAGAACAGCGATCCCTTTGGCAACCTGGCTCGCGATATTCCGAATCGACGCATCTCGTTCGCGACGCATTTCTTCCAACCGCTGTTTTTGTTCGTCCAGAAACACCGCATCCTCTGCCAATTGCGAGGTCATGCGCTCGACCCATGCGACCTGCTCTGTCGTCAGAGAATCCCCCTCTGCCAAAACCGCCCGAGCCACATGTCGCGCAATGCTCTCGAGCCGTTCCACATTCACCTGTCCCTCAGCGGGCATACACATCGCAAAAAACAAAGCGATAAACGCACCCATTCCAAAGATATGTCGATATCTCATAAAACGACCTTTCCCTGTCAAATTCCCCTTGTTTTTGTCTCGTACTTTCAACAATATAGAACACAGAAATGCGATGTGCAAGAGGCTGGAACTGGGAGACACAAATGACACCCGAACAACTCGGTTTTGATTCGCAAAAACTCGACCGCGCCCGTCGAGTATTACAACACCATGTGCATATCCGCACCACCCCCGGTGCTGTCGGTCTCGTCCTGCGCCGTGCGGGCATCGTCACTTGCTGGGCTGTGGGCCACCACACCTATCAACCCGACGCCACACCCGTGCAAATCAACACCCTCTACGATCTCGCTTCTGTCACCAAAGTCATCGCCACCACAACGCTCTGCATGTTATTTGTCGATAAAGATCGTCTGGACCTCGACGCACCCGTACAATATTATGTACCCTCCTTCACCGGAAAGAACAAAAATCGCGTCACAGTCCGGCACCTGCTCGCCCATTGCAGTGGCCTGCCCGCACATGTTCACCTGTACGAAAACCAACGCGCAGCGCACGATATTGACATCCGCGATGCTATGCTCAACGCGGCGTGCCAACACCCTTTAATTTATGAACTCGGCACAGACACCGTGTACAGCGACCTGGGCTTTCTCACCCTGGGTAAAATCCTCGAAACCATCGGCGGGCATCGCCTGGATCACCTCGTCAAACAGCACATATTCGAACCGCTCAAAATGAACGACACATTGTACTGTCCACCGCCCCATCTCAAACACCGCATTGCGCCCACGGAAGATGGCTCCGACTTACGCGATCACCTCGTACACGGTGAAGTCCACGATGAAAACACCGCCGCAATGGGTGGAATCGCCTCCCACGCCGGTCTTTTTTCCACAGCGCCTGACCTGTCGAAATGCCTGCTTGCATGGCTCGGCACAGGCATCTTTCCCAAACGGAGCATTCCACAATTCACCACACGCGCCAATATCGCGCCCAACAGCACCTGGGCACTCGGCTGGGACACCGTCTCACCCGGCGGAAGTTCGAGCGGCCGCTACTTTAGCGAACAATCCTTCGGCATCCTCGGATTCACCGGCACATCCGTATGGGGTGACCCCATACGAGACCTCGGCGTCATCCTCCTCACCAACCGCGTACACCCCACCCGCGAGAACAACCAAATTGCCCATCTCCGCCCCGAATTTCACGACGCCATCTCCGAAGCCTTAATCGACTAAAAAAAGGAGCAAGCCCCTATGACATTGCTCCTCTTTTTAGTTTTAAAAATCCAACATCACCGCGTCACACGAATCGTCCACCCGCCCTGCGGCTCGGGATTCTTAACCGTCAGCGTGATTCTTCGCAACAAATCGCCCCAAATAGTCTTCAATCGCGCATCTTCAATCGCAATATCCTCAACCGCCACATCAAACACATCCGCATCGTAGTGCAAACGCGCCGCGCCCGACATGCGTCCATCCGCCAATTCGATCTTGTTCAACGCAATAGTGCCATCGCCGAGCTCTTCAACGCCACACGCCGTCAACACATTCATCACAACATCGCCCGTCACGGCTTTCAACGCATATTGATCTGCAATCGTCACACCCTCGCCGCGATGCAAAACAACCGTCCTCATCCACGAATCAATCTGAGCCTCTGGCGGATAGGCGTGTGCCAGATCCAATGTGAACGTCGCATCTGCCTCGCTCG
>JAPOXY010000098.1 GCA_026706845.1 Gemmatimonadota bacterium | reverse complement strand
AAATTCTAAGCCCTTACCTCCCAAGTTTAAAAACTTGGGCATCACGGGCTTGTGAGGTGAGAAGTGTGAAGTGAGAAGGGTGAACGATGAAGAAAGGAGAACAAAGATGCCAGTTTTGAGCGAGAAGGATTGGGATTTTTGGCGGAAGAATGGGTATGTGGTGGTACACAATGCGGTGCCGCAGGAAAATTTGGATGCGATGGTGGATACGATCTGGACATTTTTGGATATGGATCGCGATAATCCGGAGGATTGGTACAAGTACAAACCCTATACGCGCGGGAATCCGTGTTCGATGATTGCGGCGTCGGGGATGGTGGAGATTTATCAGCATCAGGCGTTGTGGGATAACCGACAGTATCCACGCTTGCATCAGGCGTTTTCCGAAATTTGGGGTACGGAGAAGTTGTGGGTGTCCCTGGATCGCGCGAATATGAAGCCGCCTTCGCGGGCGGATAAACCCGATTGGCAAAATGAGGGTATGATTCACTGGGATACGGATACGTCTGTGCCCAAAGTGCCTTTTGGGGTGCAGGGGGTGTTGTATTTGACGGATACTTCAGAGGATCAGGGTGGGTTTCAGTGTGTGCCGGGATTTAATAATATTTTTGAGGAGTGGGTCAAGACGCAGCCAGAGGATCGCGATCCCCGACGACCCAATCTGGATGATCTGGAGGTGAAGTCGATTCCGGGCAGGGCGGGCGATCTTTTGATCTGGCATCGGTTGCTGGCACACGGCAATGGGCATAACCGTTCGGATAGGCCCCGTTTGGCGCAGTATATTACAATGTCGCCGGCAGAGGGTCGGGGAGAGGCAGAGCGGGAAGAGCGCATTCAGGCATGGCGAGCGTGCAGGCCCACGCCCCGCTGGCCGGGTGATCCGAGGGATTGGGAACACAAGACGCAGAAGCCAGCGAAGTTGACGGAATTGGGGGAGAATCTGTTGGGTTTGACGTCGTGGAATTGAAGGATTAAAGGAGAAAATCCATGGGTGTTTTAACGGAATCGCAACGCGCGCAATACGAAAGAGATGGATATCTTCTGACGTCGGGTTTGATTCCCGAAGATGTGGCAGAACGGGCAGAAGCTGCAATGTGGCGGATTATGGGTATGGCGCCGGGTGAGCCAGAGACCTGGCATCGAAAACCCGAAGGTGTTGCTGGTTTTCAGGCTGAGCGGGGATTGTCGGTGTTCAACGGTCTTCGCGACCGGGATTTGATGGCCTGTGCAACGCCGCACTATTTGAAGGCGACGGCTGAGTTGATCGGCGAAGATGACGTGCATCCACCTGAAGCGGTTCACACGCAGAATAAAGTTCCCGTCAATGGGGCGTGGTCTTTGCCCAGGGCGCACGTTGATGGCATTCCCAGAGAACACATGCACGAGACGTTTCCCGGTCCTTATCGCATTGCGAGTCTGGTGTTTTTGAGCGATGTGAAACACAAGGGGGGTGGGACGGCGGTTTTTCCGGGATCGCATCGCAAGATTCTCGCGCTTGCAGAGTCGGATCGAGAAAAGTACAAATACCTGTTTGACCTGAATCGGGATATTCCCAGGTTGGATTTGGGCGATCCGATTGAGTTGACGCCAAAACGCGGGGATGTGTTATTTTTTACGTATTTGTTCGGTCACAATGGCACGGCAAATGTGGGTGGGCGTCCGCGCTGGATGATGCGGTATTTTTGCTCTTGCCAGGGATGTCAGACCCGCTGGAAGAAGACGGAAGATTGGGGTCTGTGGTCACCGTGAGGAGTGTGTGATGAAATTGACTAAATCGCAGAAGTTGGAGTTTTACAGAGAAGGGTTTTTGAAAATTGAGGGTGCTGTGCCGCGGGTGATGGTGGAGGCGGCGCGACAGGCGGTTAATGCGGAGATTGGGAAGGGCGACAGGCGCTCTTTTGGAGATATTCGCGCGATGCCGGTGATTACGGATATGTTTAACGAGACGCCGGTGTTTTCATTGCTCGAATCGGCTTTGGGCAATGGGAATTTGCAACGCCAGAGCCACGGTGCTGTGAAGCTGAATTTTCCCGCGCCGGTTGGGACGCCGCAACGGGATCCCCAACTCGCGACTGCGGGTCCACCATTGCGAACGGGTGGGCATCTGGATGGGATTGCAAAGGCGCGCGATTTTTTGAGGGGGACGGCTGAAGAGAGCGGGTATAGTCGGGATTTTACGGCTTTTGCTGTGGTGTATCTGGACGATGTGTCCGCGCCGTATTGCGGCAATTTTACGGTTTGGCCAAAGTCACATCATGTGATGGAGGATGTGTTTCGGGAAAAAGGGCATGAGATTTTGTTGAATTATATGCCCGATGTGACGGTGCCCGAAGGTCCGGTGCAGTTGACCGGCGAGCCTGGCGATCTCATTCTGGCGCATCATCAGATTATTCATACGGCGGCGATCAATGCGTGTCCAGATATCCGGTATGCCGTGATTTTCAGGGCGAGGCATGTCGATATCGGGCAGAATGGCAAGGATGTGTTTACGGATATCTGGCGGGAGTGGGATGGGATTAGAGCGGAAATTGAGTGAACGGGGTGTGAGATGGATTTGGGATTGAGAGGAAAAAGGGCGGTTGTTACGGGTGGCAGTCAGGGAATTGGGCGTTGCTGCGGGCTAGCATTGGCTCGGGAAGGGGCGCGTGTGTGTATTGCTGCGCGTACACGGGAGACGTTGGATACGGTGGTTGCCGAGATCGATGCAGCGGGTGGAGAGGGGCATGCGGTTGCGGTTGATTTGACGCGGGAGGAAAATTGCGAGGTGGTGGTGAATGAGGCTATAGGCGTGTTTGGTGGTGTGGATGTGCTGGTCAATAATGTGGGGGCTGCGCGCAATGCCGATATTTTGGATTTGGATGTGGCGCAGATTAGCGAGGCGTTGGCGTTGAAGAGCTATAGCTATTTGCGAATGGCGCAGTTGGTGATTCCGCTGATGCGGGAAAGTGGATGGGGGCGCATTGTCAATGTCGCGGGTGGCGCAGGTACGAGTCCTACGCGGGGCAATATTCCGACGGGGGCGGCAAATGCGATTATTTTGAATATGACGCGCGCGCTGTCCGATGCGGTGTCTGGCGATGGTGTTCTGGTGAATGCGGTTTGCCCGGGGTTGACCAATACGCCTCGCGCGCGTTCGCAGCAGAAGGCGCGGGCAGACCGCGAGGGACGAGATGTCGAGGCGGTGCTCAAAGATCTGGGCGAGGAGTTGCCCGCCGGGCGCATGGCCGAGCCTGAGGAAATCGCCAATGTCGTTGCTTTTTTGGCGTCTGAGGCGTGTTCTTATGTGTTTGGCAGTTCGATTTATATGGATGGTGGTGGGCGAAGAGGAACGCCGTAGAGAAGTAGGAAGTGGCGGATGGCAAGCGAGTGCAATAAGCAAAATATCGCTGGACAATGTAACCTTTATCGGGTAGTTTTTTCGAAGAGGCGATCAGATAGTCGAAGAGGTCTCGCCTTAGAAGTGCTTAAGTTTAAACTCGATCAAGAGGATAAAAATGGCGATTGAAGCAGTTGAAAAAGAACAAGCTGAGATCAAGGGACAATTTGACCAATTCGACAAGCGAGTTGACAGGATGCAAACCGAGTCTGATAATACCAAACGAGAATTAACCGACTCGATCAATCGCTTGTTTGACAGGATGGACGCGGGATTTGCAGATCTTCGACGAGACCTGGGCAACACTCAAAAATGGCAATTATCTTTCATCATTGCTGCTGTCATTGCGGTCTGTGCTGTCGCCGGGCTGCTGATCAAATAATACTTGGCATTTCTTGAAAGCATGGGACTCATATTTCTCGACATTGATATCGCCAATCCCGCTCGGTCAGAGGACTTTCAGACCGAGCATTTTCTCATTGACTCAGGTGCGGTCTATTCTGTGGTCCAGCGATCTGTTCTTGAGGCATTGGGTATTCAGCCGCATTCTCGTCGAACTTTTACGCTGGCAAATGGCGATCAAGTTGAACGCGAATTGGGCGATGCGCTGTTTCGCTACAAAGAACACCGGGGTGCAGCACCTGTTATTTTTGGTGAACCCGGTGATAGCAATCTTCTGGGCGTTGTTACTCTTGAAGCTCTGGGTTATGTTCTGGATCCTCTGAAGCGAGAACTTCGGTCTTTGCCGATGCTTTTAGCGAGGCTCGATAGTTCGCAGTGAGGTTTGTGAGCTGAGGTACAGGACATTAAAAATTATTTATGAATTCTACAATCCGCATATGCGGATTTTTTTTTGCCCAAAAGAAAACCGGATGGTTCTGGGGTGTGTCTATATAGGTGAGAGAGGAGAGATGGGAGACCATTCGGAGGATATAGATGGTTGAGAAGAACGAGAAGAGAACATCGCTTTTGCCCAGGATTTCAGTGACGCGGCCAGTGACGGTAACGATGTGTTTGGTGGGGTTGATGGTGATTGGGCTGGTGGCTTATTGGCGTATTCCCATTCAGGCATGGGCGTCGGGCAATGACTGGAATCGGTTTTGGGTGGATGTGGCCACAGAAAATGCGTCGGTTCAAGAGCGATTTAACACCATTGCGCTGCCGATGGAACGGCATATGCGTACGGTGAGAGAACTCAGCGATATTTGCGCTTTTGCTGGCGATCCGTGGGCAGGGGTTGAGTTGAAATTTCACCGGGGCACGGATATGCGCGAGGCGTATGTTCGCGTGGCAGACCGGCTCGAGCACGCCAGGCTCGATTTGCCCGAGGAAGTGCGCGATCAGATCAAGGTGTATTCGTGGAATCAGGAAACCGATTCCGAGGTGATCTGGACGGGTCTGTCCATTCCGGAGGATATTGTCAATAAGGAGCAATGGGTTCAAACCCATGTTCTCGATCCGATTGAGCGGATTGATGGGGTGGCGAAGACCAGTGTGTGGGGGTTTGAGAACAAGGAGGTTTTGATTCTGGTGGATCAAGAGCGGTTGCGGACGCACGGTATTGAAACTCACGAGCTTGTGGCGTCGTTGCAGCAGGACAATTTTTCCCTGTCTGGCGGTCAGGTGCGGGAGGGCGGTAAGCGGTTTTACGTGCGATCTCTGGCGCATTATCAAAGCCTGAAGGAGATTGAGGATATTGTTGTTCAGGGCCGTTATAGCAGCGCGCAGGTGCGCCTGAAGGATGTGGCAGATGTGGTTTATGCTGCGCCGCCTCGAGACCGGGTGTGGCGCGTGGATGGGCAGCGCAATCTGGGTCTGGATGTGTATAAGGAGTCGGGCGAGAATATTGTCGATTTGTGCAAGCGCATTGTGGTCAAAATGGAGGAGATAGAGGCCAATACGCCTGCGGTGTTTCGCCTGTTTTACAGCGAGGGCAAGCTGATAGAAGATTCGATGGTCAATTTGAAGGTCACGGGGCTTTGGGGTGGGTTATTTGCGGCGCTGGTGTTGTTATTTTTCCTGCGCGCTTTGCGTATGACGGCGCTGATTACGCTGTCCATTCCGCTGTGTGTGATGATGACGGTTACTGTGCTCTATTTTATGGGGTGGTCGCTCAATTTGTTGACAATGATGGGGCTGATGGTGGGGGTGGGTATGGTGGTGGATAATGCGATTGTGATTGTGGAGAATATTTATCGCTTGCGGGCAGAGGGGGAAGAGCCGCGCGGCGCATCTATTCACGGAGCCAGCGAGGTGGGGCTGGCGATTACGATGGCGACGTTGACCACTGTGGTGGTGTTTTTGCCGATGATGCTGATGAATGATAGCTTTGATATGAAGTTTTTGCTGTCGAAAATTGGGATGCCCGTGGTGTTTGCGCTGGTGGCGTCTTTGTTTGTGGCGCTGTTGTTTATTCCCCTGGCTGCCCAGCGGTTTGGCGATGCGGTTGTGCGGTCAGATCCGAAATCCATTGCTTTTGTCCGCCGCATTTATCGGCGCGGTTTGAACTGGGTTATTCACCATCGGCGAGATGCGTTTCTCGTGGTGCTGGTTTTGTTTGCCACCATTTATTTTCCATACCAAAACGTGAAGAAGACCGATCAGATGCGTTTTTCTTCGAATCGCGTGACCATTCGCATGTATGGCCCCAAAAATTTTTCCCTGGAAGAGATGGATAAAATTGCGACCGATCTGGAAGTGTATGTGAATGAGCGTCGGGACAGGTACAAGATCAAAAATGTTATGACGTATTTTCGGCGCGGGTATATCAATTTGCGAATGAATCTCGAGGAAGATCCCCATCAAGAGTGGTGGTATGCTGTGTATCGCTGGGCAGGCAATTTGACTGGCTTTCCCATTGAGCGGTGGATGACGCGACAAGAGATTATTGACGAGTTGAATAAGGAGGTACCGCGCTATGTGGGGTTTCGGGTTGCTGTGGAATCCAGAAATTCGGGCGGGCGAGATCCCTATGTGGGCGTGTATTTGTACGGTCCTGATTTTGAAAAATTAGAAGATATGCTGGGGGAAGTGGAGCGGCGGTTGCAGCAGATTCCATCGGTGACGAGTTTGCAAAGCGATCTGGAGTTTGGGAAAGATGAGATTCGCATTCGCGTGAACCGCGCACAGGCCAAAAAGCACGGTATTCCGGCAGAGCGGATCAGCCGCACGCTGGCATATCAACTGCGCGGTGCGACATTGCCGCGGTTTCAGACGGATGATCACGAGGTGAATGTGCAACTGATTTTGGATGAATCCGACCGGCAGTCGCTGGTGCAGTTGAAGAATTTTATGTTTGTGACCGATTCGGGTGAAAAGCTGCCTTTGTCGAGTTTTGCAACTTTTGAAGTGGCCAAAGGTCCAGGACATATTTTCAGACATAATGGTCGCAACCGGTTGCGCGTGCGCGTTTATACGACCAAGGATGATGTGGAAGGGTTGTATCAGGAGGTCGATCGGGTGATGGAGGGGTTCACGCTGCCGAGGGGGTATGAGTGGAACAAGGGCGAGCGGCATTCGCAATATAGCCGGGAAAGTCAGGCGATGACATTTGCCGTGATTATGGCGGTTGTGTTTGTGTTTTTGCTGATGGGCGTGTTGTTTGAGTCGGTTATTTTGCCTTTTGCCGTGATTTTTTCGATTCCCTTTTCGTTTTTGGGGGTGTATTGGGGATTGTGGTTGACGGGTACGACGATGGATTTTATGTCGAATGTGGGGGCAATTGTGCTGATTGGGGTGGTGGTCAACAACGCGATTGTGCTGGTCGATATGATCAATCGGTTGCGCCAGGCGGGTATGGATCGCGCAGAGGCAATTATGGCGGCGGGTCACAACCGCTTTCGTCCCATTTTGATGACGACCTGCACGACGGTGTTCGGGTTGTTTCCCATGGCGATTGGCAGCAGTACGATGATGGGGATGCCCTATGCGCCGCTGGGGATTACGATGATGGGTGGGCTGATTGTGTCAACGGCGTTGACGCTGTTTGTGATTCCGCTGTTTTACGTTTTGCTGGATGATTTGCGCGGATTATTGAAGCGGGTTGCCGCGGTGAGTTTACAGAGGTCAGAGCGATGGGGGGATGACCCGGCGCAGGCGGCGGATTAAAACGGGTCATAGAACCACTTCTCTCCCAAACAGAGGGCTGTGCTATTTGCGCGGCTCTCTGTTTTTGTTTTTGATGGGGAGCTAATTTGCGGGATCGGAAGGCGTATTGGGGTTGTTTAATCGCTCCTGGTCGGCATAGGGATAGAAATTTCGATTTCGCTCAAAGGGGTCGGATGAGGGACCGGGTTGACCGAGACGTCGGCTGTCTTCCAATCCAGTACCGTTCAGGAATAATTCCGCTCTGCGCTGACGAAAGATCTCTTCTGTCACGGCCTCGACGGTTTGTGGACCGCTGTAGGGTGGCAGTGATGCCCCAATGCCAAAGGGATCACGATCGGGTGTTTTTGTGCGGATGGCGTCTATTTCGGCGATTGCACCTGTGATATTTCCCATCATTGCGTTTGCCTCTGCCCTCGTCAGAGCCATTTCGCCGGGCAAATATGCCGGGATGGACGATGTGGCGGTGTTCCAAAAGCCGGATAGCGTTTCAATAGGCAATGCGTTGGGATTGCTCAGGCGATCATTTGGCATGAGATAAAATGCAAGTCTCGCATCGTTGCTGTCTGTGACCAGCGTTCCGAAATTATCTCTTGGCGCATAATCATCCGCAACAAAAACCTGGTTGTAAATGGGGTTCTGATTGTCAGCGTCATAAGTATGGACAGATGTTGCCGAGGGATCGATGGTATTGGCGGCTTCAAGTGCGGCTGGATAATTTCCCGCGAACAGGTTATAACGCGCCCGGTAAGCGTGAATCGTATTTAAGAGATCGAATCCCTGTCCCAGGATATCTGAGTTGAATTGAGCAGATGGTGGCGTAGCCGAGATGGTTTGGAGCGCGTTGTCCAGCAACCGAATCGCTTCGGCAAATACCTCAGACCGCGGCTGGAAAGTGGCCTGTCCATCGGCCTGTACATCTGTTGGTGCCTGTTCAAAAGTCTGTGCGATAAATCCCAGACACATCGCTTTGTAAAGTTGAGAGAGTGCAATAATACCGCTGCGCGTACCTTCTGATAGTTGCACATTGGGCGCGCTGTCGATCAAATCATTGGCTATTCCGATGACGCGGTATGATTCGAACCAGATCGCGCTGACACCGCTGTTTGCGCCAGACAATGCGTTGAGACCATCCTCTAATTGTATGAGGTTGGCAAAGGTCGTGTTTGCCGCAAATTCGCGGCTTGTAATTGCCGGATGACGAATGTATGAATCGACATTCTGACTCGCGTAATCTCGTTGCATGCCAATGGCGAGTGCGATAATGCCGTCACTGGTGGTTAAAACGCGCTCTTCCACTGCCTGGTTTGGATTTGTTATGTTTAAATCACAACCTTGTGAGAAAAAGAGCAGCAATGCCGGAAGAATGTACAGGCGACTCGATTTCATATTTTTTTCCTTAGTAGTTCAAACTTATGCGAAATGCAATACTGCGCGGGATGGGCACTTCTACGAAGTCAAATCCGCGCACTGCGGTGCGCTGTCCGGCGATGTTGGTTTCCGGATCGTAACCGCTGTAGTCGTCTATGGAAAGCAAATTGCGGCCAATGAGGCTCAATTGAATGCTGCTCAATCCCAAAAATTGGGGCTGCCAGCGATAAGATGCGGATAGTTCGCGCAATTTCACAAAGGATCCATCTTCGATCCATTGTTCAAAAATTCGGAAAACCCGCGAATTATAACCAGAGGGGAGTTCGCCGTTTAATTCGCGTTCGTAGTCTGTTAAAACGCCGAATGCGCTCAATGCGGCCAGGCGTCTGGTAAAATTGAATACATCGCCACCTATGATGGCGTCCCATTGCATGCGAAATGACCAGTTTTGCCCCAGGGCGATCTGATTGATCCATGAAGCGGTAAAGTCCGGGTTGGGATCGCCAATAATTTTGCGATCAGCCGCTTGTATCGGGAGATTGTTTTCGTCGTTTGCGATATTGCCCTGGGCATCGCGTTCAAAAGCCGTGCTGAAGAAAACTCCGAGGGGTTCGCCGTTGATGGCCGAGACCTGGGAAAACGAATTTGGGATGATCAATCGCCCGCCCTCAATGCCATCGACTTTGTTTTTGTTGGTCGAATACGTGAAGGTCGATTCCCAGCGGAGATTGGGGCGTGCAAGCGGAATCGCGCGCACGAGGAATTCCAACCCGGTATTGTCCATGGTGCCGACATTTTGCAGGGCACGCGAGTGACCTGTGGAGGGGGATAATGTGCGGAATAGCAACAAGTCGTCGATGCGCTGATCGTAATAGGTCAGTTCTATGCCCAGGCGATTGGACAGGAGACTAAAATCCGTCCCTATTTCAATTTCCCGCTGTCTTTCGGGTTTGATCGTTCCGCCGAGTTGTGTGCTGGGCACCAGGCCGGGGTTGCCGTCATAAGAGGATGCATTGTAATTGGTCAGGCGGTCATACGGCCCAATGGCTGTTTGGCCCCCTGAAGTGCCTATGGAGGCTCGCAATTTGAAGTCTGGAAAGATGTTTTGAAGTGCGCTATTTTGCCAGAAGCCCGTATCTGAAATGAGATAGGAGGCACTCGCTTTTGGATAAAATTGCCAGCGATTATCCGCGTCATAGACCGAGGAGGCGTCGATGCGGGCAGCAGCCGTGACAAAAAGACGGTTGACGATTCCAAAGGTTTGCTGGACAAATCCGCCATAAATGACCCTTTTGCTCCTGGTTTCGCCTGCGACGACGTTTGCACCGCTCGATACGACTTCTGCAACGGGACTCAGATTTCTGCCTTCTGCGCTGAAGTTTTCCCCTTTTTCGTATTGCAGGGTTCCGCCGATTCGCGTGGTTGATTGCACATTGGGAAATATGTCCCGCTGGTATCTGAGGTTGATGTCATTGTTGAGTTGCAGAAAATCGAATACGGCTCTTCGAGAAAAGCCGTTTGCCAGGCCCGGCGCAGAGGTGCCGGTGGGGATAAATGCGAT
>JAPOXY010000097.1:4380-7390 GCA_026706845.1 Gemmatimonadota bacterium | reverse complement strand
CATGGTCCAAAGAAAATCCCAGATGCAAATTCCAGCTGGCCATCACGGACCGCTCAAACGGGATCTTACTCGGTAACTGCGGAATACGCACAGAAAGCATTGAGAGCCGACGGGGTGATATAGGCTACGAGTTGTCGCCCGTTTATTGGGGTCAGGGCTTTGCGTCAGAGGCTGTCCGGAGCATCTTGCAGGTGGGTTTTGAAGATTTGGACCTGGAAGAGATCGAAGCCAGATGCGTTGTAGCAAATAAACGATCTGTCCGGCTTCTCCACCGACTGAGTTTCGAGGAGATTGAGCGCGTACCGCCCGGACCGGGCAGAGGCGAATTTGCCAACCGCATGTTGCCCGAACGGTATGTATTTCTCTTGCGTCGGGACAAATGGATCTACAGCTTATTCAGTAGTTAGATTGGCTATCTTCGAATATAGCAGTTTATTCCTTCGGACATACGGCCACTCCGATGTGGCGGTAAATACCCGCGCCGTCGGTCTTAATCGTCCCGTCTCCGGCCCGATAGAGGTTTCCCCAGTCTCGGGCGGAATAGTACATCAAGTAGCGGTCACCATCGTCCAGCACGCATGGCGTGGATGTGTATCGTCCGTCGAAATCGTTTGGATCGCGTGTTGCGGGAAACGAAGGCTCCTTCAGGTGGTGCGTCCAATTCAGCCCGTCCTCCGACGTTGAACAGAAAATCTCAAAGATTCCCCCCTCCACATGGCATCCGTACCACATCGTATAGCCCTGCTCATCCCGCAAAACGCTCGGATAGACCACGCTCCGGCGCGTTTCCGTACCCCGGATCATCGGTTCGGGATCCCGCGTCTGCGAACAGGCGATGCCGTCGGTCGATTCGAAGTGGTAGATATTCCCTACCAGATCTCCAAATTCTCCGTCCGGACTGGGGGATGAACACATCCACATGCGGTAGGCATTTGGTCCCTCCTTCAACACGCACGGCCCCCGCCCGCTCGGATAGATCGGCTCGGGATAGGCCTCCCATGCCAGACCGTCGGAACTGGTCGCATACCCCAGCTTCTGTCCCAGAACGATCGCCCTATCCCCCTCACCCGGACGGCTGTCAGCCATCACGAACCACATCTTGTAAAGATTCTCATCGCTGTCGAAAATCACGTGCGGCGTTTGCCACGCACGGCCCCACGGCAACCCGCCGCTGAGGATCGGATTGTCCGGATGTGGCGTCCAGGTCAGCCCATCTGGGGACTCGGCATACCCCAGATCCATATCGCTCGTACGCGTGGCCGTTCGGTTGCCCAGGTACCACATTTTGTACGTATCGTCCATACGGAGAACAGTCGGGCTGTACAACGTCACCCGGCACCAGTCCTGGTTTGTGGTCATCCCCGACAGAATCGGCTGCTCCCAACGCTGCCAGTCCAGTTGATAAAGCGGCTTGGACATCCGATAACCTCCTGTTTTAAAAAGATAATAACGGCTTGTTTATATGAACAAATTCGCGAGAGAAAGCAATGAAGAAATGGCAGCCCGATCGGTATGTATTCCTATTGTGTCGGGACAAATGGGTCTATAGCTTATTGCGATCTCAAGGGTCTTAATTCGTCCATCCGTCTTCGGAGATTTACAATGAACATCATTCTCTTAATCATCGACACTATGCGCTACGACTATATCGGTGCCAACGGCAATGACTGGATCGAAACACCCAACCTCGATCGCTTAGCCTCACAATCCTGGTGTTTCGACCGCGCCTTCGCAGCGAGCTTCCCCACTATCCCCTATCGCACCGACGTCATGACCGGCAAATACGGCAGCCCCTTTCACGCTTGGAAACCACTGCCCTTCAACACCAACGCACTGCCGTATGTCCTCGGCGAAGCAGGCTACGCAACGCAACTCCTGCACGACACCCCCCACCTCGTCAACGGAGGCCACGCCTTCGATTATCCCTTTCACACCTGGACCTTCATCCGCGGTGCCGAAGTTGACTGCGCCTGGATGAATGACGAAGCCAAATGGCCCAGCAACTGGGCAAAAGAGCCGCTCTTTGACATCCTCGAAGACGAACTCCCAATACCAACCATACAATATGCCCGCACCAACAGAGGTCGCGAAAACTTAGACGATTGGAACTGCGCCAGACTCTTCAACACCGCAGCCGAGTTTCTCTGCGACAATAAAAACCGGGAAAATTTCTTCCTCTGGATCGACTGCTTCGACTCCCACGAACCCTGGGATGTACCCCCCGAATTCATGCTCAAATACGACAAAACGCCTGACTATGACGGTCGGCTCGATCCTCGCATATTTAAAGGAGGAACGCAAGCCCGCAGCAATCCCAACTTACCCGATGAAGCCAGAGCACGCATCAAAGCCAGTTACGCAGCCAAAGTCACCTGGATGGACCACTGCTTTGGCCGCTTTCTCGAAGCCCTTGAAGCCACAGGCCTGGATAAAAACACCGCCATCATCGTCGCAGGCGATCACGGCACCAACGTCGGTGAACGCGGCAGATTCGGCAAAGGCGCACCCGTTCGCGAACAAGAAATCCACATCCCACTTTTCATCAAAACACCCGAAGGCGACACAGGTCGCAGTCCTGCCATCTTTCAACCACAAGATTTCTTCGCCACCATCGCCAACCTATCAGGCGCGCCTGTTCCCGACAATATCGAAAGTTACGACATCCTCAATGCTGCACGCAATAACAGCCTGGGCAACCGCGAAATCGCTCTGGCAGGCGTGGCGCGCGGCAAAGCTATGCGACATCTTCAACGCGGCTACTTTACCCTCTTCGACCAGGTAGGCTATCTCGAGTGGCACCCCAACCCCGAAGACAGCATCCTCACCCCCTACGGCTCTCTGGACAATATCGATTCTGAAAATCCCAGTCGCGTTCAAGACCTTCACGCATCGGGCCTCGCCGAACTCGAACACCGCAATGCCGACCCCATCTTCATCGACTGGCTCAAAAATGGCGTCCGGCACGTCAGGCATTGTTACGTGCATTTCTTCCAAAAACTCAATCAGGCGA
>JAPOXY010000097.1:0-4370 GCA_026706845.1 Gemmatimonadota bacterium | reverse complement strand
AACTCGAACACCGCAATGCCGACCCCATCTTCATCGACTGGCTCAAAAATGGCGCGCCCGGCAATGTGCCCGAATGCAACCTCTTCGACGGCTACCCCGGCCCCGAAGGCTTTGAAATGTACTCCTCCAATATCTACAAAGGCATTTAAATTCATCCAGGAAGACACTTATGGACGCACATCCAAACAAAGCAGATTACGAAGTCACCCCCAAAAACCCACCGAACGATGGGATTCTCTTCGTAGATCACTCCCCGGCAAGAAGAGGTGGAAATCTCGGGCACGCACTGGTGGAGTATGAGGACGGGAAGATCCTCGCCTTCTATCCGAACTGCTCCGCCGAACGCCACAACCCGGAGAAGCCTAACAGGGGCCACTCGGCCAGGGGCTGGATGGAATACAAGCGATCGGAAGACAGCGGCGAGACATGGAGCGATCGGAACGTGGTTGCCTATTCGAAGAACCTGTTCGACACCGGGCAGAGCGGGAAGACCAGCAAGAAACTGTCTGCCTTCGCCGAGAAGGCAGTTCGGACGGACAAGGGTGAAATCGTCCTCTTTTTCCTTGTATGTGACATCACGACCAATGTCATTTGGAGGCAATTTCAGGTGCCGACATACATCAGCAGTCCGGATGGAGGGCACACATGGCGTGAGCCGTCTGCACTGTGCGACAGTCGGGGCAGGCTCTACGATGCACGGTATTACAACGGAGAGATACTCGTGTTGCACTTCAAGAACGACAACGAGATCAATTTCCTGGGCAACAAGCCCGAGCATGTGTACGAGTTGCACGTGAGCCGAGACGGTGGCCGGACGTTCGTGAAGCGCAGCGAGCTTCCCTTCGACACCATCGGGAAATCGTATGGAACCATGCAGATGCTGGATTCCGGAAGCATTGTCGTCTATGTCTATAACAGCAACGCCGAAGACACGATGGACTATGTGGTGAGCGACGACGGCGGACGGACCTGGTCCGACCCGAAGATCGCACACTTTAAAAAGAAGATCCGAAATCCTCAGATGGCCGTGCTAAACGGCAGTTATTTCATGCATGGACGCAGTGCATTCTTGCAGGGTAAGAAAGAGGAAAAAGGTCACTTTGTTCTGTATGCTTCACGAGATGGCCTTGCTTGGGATGACGGCATCTACTTGAGGATGCGCGAGAAGGGAATCGCAGCATATTCGAACAGCATCGTGGTCGGATCACTGAATCCACACAAGCGGAATCGGCTGCTGCTGCAGGCGTCGCATGCGTATGAACAGCACTTGACGAACGTGTATCACTGGTGGATCGACACGCCATAGAAATGAGTGGAATAGCTCTGGGACTGTGGTGGTCGTCCGTGAACTTCAGAGATCCCAGGATCAGACACATCCATTAAATATTTCACTGAACCGATGTGTTGAGGAGACCCCAAACTTGAAGCAGTCCTTTTACGGAAGAATCTACTCTCAAGGCTACGACCTGGAAGGAAGACGCGGCGATATGCTTCCTTTCTACCTGAACAAGTGGAAAAAAGCTGGAAGACCAGACCCGGTGCTCGAACCGATGTGTGGAACAGGATATTTTCTAATCCCCTTTCTGGAAGCAGGAGCGGATATTGATGGGATAGATGCTTCACCATATATGCTGGCTGAATGTCGTAAGAAATGCGCAGAGAAGGGCTTAGATCCCTCGCTGCATCAACAGTTGATTGAAGAGATCAACCTGTCGCGACAATATGGATTCATTTTCATCCCGGACCGTTCATTTGGTCATCTCTATGAACGGGAAGCTGCTCAGAAATCGCTTCAGAAACTCTGGGACTATCTCTTGCCCGGTGGATGGTTTGTTCTGGACCTCAAGACGCCACCTGAAGAAGGTGAGTTTGGAAAATCAGGCGAAACGGAAATTGAAATCGAAGACCGGCTTGATGGTTCGACTGTTTGGATTACTTCATTATGGTCTGAAAGAGACGGTGGACTTGTCATTCGCAACCTGACCAAATATGAAGTGTATGTGAATGGAGAGCTCACTACGACGGAACTATTCGACTATAATGAACGGTTTTATGACATAGTTGAATTTGAAGAAATGCTGCGTACTACAGGATTTATGGATATACAGACGACGAAAGCTTACGGGGATACCGAACCATCGGAGCATGATATCGTCGTTTTTTCCTGTCGTAAGCCTGAATAAAAGCCCTGCCACATCAACCACCCCCATCGTTAGACGCAAGCGCTTCGAGACCAATAAGGTGTAGTCTCCCCTATCCCATCCGAAACATTCCATTTTATGACATCGTCGTATTATTGAGCAGGGGGTGAGAGCCAGTGGTGCTGGCCCCGAGGCTTCCAAACCGAGGGCTACGGGTATCCTGTGGGATATCCCGTATATGGGTTCGATCCCCACACCCTCTGCCATGATTGACATCAGTGGCGAATTCATTCTATTCACCGATATAGAAAGGCAATTCCATGACGACTGACGGACCACTGAATGAACAAGACCTTGAGCAACTCTCCACCCGAGGCTACGTCAAGGTGCGCGCCTTTACGCCCGAAGACGCCGCAGAGATGGAATCGACGATCTGGCGTCGGCTGGAGAGAGAGGGAGTCTTGCGGGATGATCCTGCGACCTGGCGAAAATACCCGGGAGGAGTCAGCCGATCCGTGAGAAACTCTCGCATCTTTCGAGAAGCCATGACGGCAGAATTTGCAGCAGTGGTAGATCAGTTGCTCGGTCAGGGACGGTGGCGTCCCCCGAAAGATCGCGGCATTGTGCTGTACACCTTCCCCCAGCAGCGAGAAAGTTGGGACATCGCAACCGACTGGCACTGGCACGGAAACCCGCTTCGCAATGTTGACCAACTCCGCGACATCTTCATTTTCTGCTTTCTGAGTAAGGTCGATCCAGAAGGCGGAGGCACGGTTCTGGTTGAGGGTTCACACCACGTTGTGTGCAAGTTCTACAGCGAGCTCACCCCGCATCAGCTTGACCTGAAGGTCAAGCACATAAAGCAAAGGTTCTTTGCCTCTCACACCTGGTTGCGAAATCTAACTCATAAAAGGGACTTCGAGGATCGCAGGCAACGATTCATGGAGAAACCCACCGACGTTTGGGGTCATCCTCTGCGTGTGGTGGAACTGACAGGGGATCCGGGTGAAGCGTATGTCACGAACATGTCGGCTCTGCACTCGAGGAGCTTCAACGTCCTGGATCGACCGCGGTTCATGACGGCGAAGGGAATCAGCCAGAGCGATGCGGAACACCACATAACACGACCAGGCGCACACGGCGAGAACCTTATACGCAAGCCGTGACTTTCACCACCTCGAAGGAGGCGACGCGTCCTGCGCCGTCCAAAAGAATTTCACTGAGACTTCTGGAGGTTCATCATGCGGTTCACTGGCATTTGTTTGACGTACTCCCCCGTCTGAAGCCTGATTCTGAAATCAGAACCGCAGGTTCAGCAGGGATTGTGCGATCATCAGCCGTTGCTGGCTATACAAGCCCAGTCTTACGCGGCCTCCTGCATAGGCGGACGTCCCCACCTGTGAATGTTTATCGCCGCGTTGAGGTCTCTGTCTATTTCAAGACCGCAATGGTCACAACGAAACGTTCTTTCTCGCAATTCAAGATTCTCTTTGGCTGTATCACAACCAGAACAGGTCTTAGACGTTTTTTCCCACATATCAAGTTTTTTGAAACCTGTATCCGTCTTTTTTGCAACATACTCAACGATAGTGAGAAAATCAGAGAAACCGAGGTCGCTAATCTTTTTGCCCCACACCTGTTGCATGGCTTTGATATTTAACGTCTCAAAGCACAAGAAATCATACGCCGCGCATAGTTGATAGGCAAGTCGCCAATGATAGTCCCTGCGCTGATTGGCTATGCGCCGATGCACTCTGGCAAGATTTACGCTTGCTCTGTGACGGTTGTTGCTACCCTTCTGTTTGCGAGAAAGATTGCGATTGGCCTTCTTGACCTTTCTGATGTTACGAAAAAAGAACAAAGGCGATTGTATTCTTGTGCTATCTGAGGCTGTCAGGTATGTTTTCAAGCCGAAGTCAAAGCCTGCGGTTTTACCCGTCTTGACAATGCTTTGCTTGAACCTTTCAGCCTTTGCGACAACACAGAGCCACAAGTCGCCTACACGGTCACGCTTAACAGTGACAGTCTTGACACTTTCTACATCGAAACACCTGCTTTTGTGATACCTAAATACACGCTTGCCGATACGCACTTTATTACGCTCAAGAAATTTGTAGCCTGACTGTTTCAGCGTATAGGACTTGTATTTGAACTTGCTACGGAATTGTGGTGGTCGCTTGTTGTCTCTGGCAAAGAATTTCTGATAGCCAAAGTCTATACGCTCAACCA
>JAPOXY010000096.1 GCA_026706845.1 Gemmatimonadota bacterium | reverse complement strand
GAGGTATCAAAAAAATGAAAAAAAGTGCCCGTTACGTAAAAATAGTAGCCTGGTCGGAAGAGGATCAGTGCTATGTTGGAAGATGTCCGGGACTCTTTTATGGTGGATGTCATGGCGATGACGAACAAGAGGTGTTCTCGGAACTGTGTCGCATTGTCGAAGATACCATTGAATTATACGAGCGAGACCGCAAACCACTGCCAGTACCCGAGATGCTAAGCATTGCCTGACCCTACGGAGAAGAAAGGATTTCTCGCATGACAGAAATGGAAGTGATTGCCGTGCAACTCGAACCCAATAGCAGTCATCCGCTGGTCTGGTTAAAGGATAAGGACCAGACGGTTTTTTTGCCCATTGCGATTGGCAATTTTGAGGCGGTTGCGATTTCTCTGGCGCTTCACGATGAGCAGCCGCCGCGTCCTATTGCGTACGATTTGTTGTGTGCGATTATGGATGGGTTCGATGTGCGCGTTGAGCAGGTGCTGGTCAGTGCGCTGAGAGACGAGACGTTTTTTGCCGAGATTACAATTGTGCGCAATGGTGAGTCGGTTATTATTGATTCGCGCCCGAGCGATGCGCTGGCATTGGCATTGCGCGTCGATGCCCCGGTTTTTGTGGCGGATCAGGTGATTGAAGAGGCGGGGCTGTTGGTTGAGGGGCAAGATGTGTCCATTGAAGGCGTTGAGAATATTGCTGCTTTTGTAAGGTCTGCAGCAGAGGATGAATCCACTGACGAGGCGCCCGATCAGGTGACGCAGCAGGTGGATGCGCTCAAGGCGCGTTTGCAAGAGGCGGTCGCGCTGGAAGAGTACGAAGAGGCCGCCAGACTGCGCGACGAGATCGGCAGACTTGAACACAGTATTGAGAAATGATTGCGTTATACATTATAATATTATATCCGCTTCATAGGTTTTTGATGGAATGCATAAAAACATTAAAATGCACAAAAGCATAATCTGTCTGTATTCTGTATGAGTGGCCTTGCTTTTTGCCATTCCCGTCTTATTTTTTCCAAGAGCAAACGATTGTAAATTTGGGGAGAAGGGAATGAGAATGGCTGAGCAGGTCAGTATGACGGTTTTGGTGATTGAGGATGATGCACATATCCGGCGTGCGATTGGGAAGTTTCTCATTGCGAGAGGGCATACGGTTATCGAAGCGGCAGATGGCGAGCGGGGTGTGGAGGTGGTGGAGAGCCAGGCTGTGGATATTGTGATTACAGATGTGAAGATGCCCGGTATAGATGGGTTTGAGGTGCTTCGACGGGTGCGGTCTGTCGCTCCCGAGACCGAGGTGATTGTGATTACGGGTGTCAAGGAGTCCGAGAATGCGTTTCGGGCGTTGCGAGAAGGTGCGTTTGATTTTTTTACTAAGCCTTTCAAGGTGGAGGTGTTGAATGCGGCTATCCAGCGCACAATGCGCTATCAGGTGCTTCGCAAAGAGACGAATAGGATGCAGGCGAGGCTGGATCGGATGGCGGCACAGGAGCGAGAGCGGAGCGGTTTGCGTGCGCTGATAGGTGAGAGTGAGGCGGTTGTGAGGATGAAGGCGCAGATTCAGCAGGTGGCTGCGACAGATCATACGACGGTGCTGATTGTTGGGGAGACGGGTACGGGGAAGGAATTGGTTGCGCGGGCTGTGCATAGTGAGAGCGATCGCGCTGGCGGTCCGTTTGTTGCCGTGAATTGTTCTGCGATTCCGGGCAATTTGTTTGAGAGCGCGTTTTTTGGGCATAAGAAGGGCGCGTTTACAGATGCGAAGACAGACCAGAAGGGCCATTTTGAGCTGGCGGATGGCGGTACGCTGTTTCTGGATGAGGTTGGGGATATGTCGCTGGAGATGCAGGTGCGTCTGTTGCGTACGCTGGAAGAGCGATGCATTCGACCTGTGGGGAGTAGTGATGAGATAGATGTGGATGTGCGCGTGGTTGCAGCGACGAATAGGGTGCTTGCTGAAGCGGTGCGGGAGGGAATGTTCAGAGAGGATCTGTATTACAGGTTGAATGTGTTCGCGATTCAGGTGCCGCCGTTGCGCGAGCGGGTGGGGGATGTTCTGTTCTTGGCGCGGCATTTTTTGGCTGGTTATGCCCGCGATTTGCAGAAGCCGCTGGTGGGATTTTCGAGAGAGGCGGAGGCGTTGCTTCAGAAACAGGTGTTTCCGGGCAATGTTCGCATGCTGAAGAATGCGGTTGAGCGGGCAGCGATTTTGTGCGGGGGTGGAGAGATTGATGCAGATGATCTGAGTTTTGAGCTATTTGAGATTGGTCCAGGCGGGGATCGTGGTGTTGAACAGATGGTGCAGCGCCTTCCCGGGGATCAGATGAGTCTGTCCGCGTGTGAGCGGGCACTGGTTCGCGAGGCGTTGCGAAGAACAGAGGGGAATCAGGTTCAGGCAGCTGCGCTTCTGGATATTTCGAGGACGGTTTTGAGGAGCAAGATGAAGAGGTATGGATTGCTTTGACACACACCAGCACTGTCATCACGGCATGATGTTGTAGGGGACGGTCCCCGTGCCGTCCCGTGCGATCCAGAAGGTTTTGATTTTTTTATTCACAATTCGGGCCATTGGTGTCTGAGATGCCCTGTAGCCACGTCTGAACACCAGATGGCGCACATAGGCCCCTGTTGTTCCCAAAGGAAAAAATCATCAGGTTTGTCAGTCCGGTCAGGCTCTGGGGAAGCTCACCACTTAATTGATTAATGTTTAAAATCATGACTTCGAGATTGGACAGGTTGCCCAGTGCTGCTGGAAGCGCACCGCTTAACTGATTACTGACAAGCCACATGACTTCGAGATTGGCCAGGTTGCCCAGTGTTGCTGGGATTTCGCCATGCAATTGATTGAAGCTGAGATTCAGGTTCTCAAGGTTGTTCAAGTTGCCCAATTCAGAGGGGATCGCACCACGTAGCTGATTACCTGTAAGATTCAGGTTCTCAAGGTTGTTCAAGTTGCCCAATTCAGAGGGGATCATCCCCGTCAGATTATTCAGGCTAAGATCCAGGCCTGTAACATTCCCGCTAGAAACGCTGACCCCATGCCAGGTGGAAATGTCGTTGTTACTGAGCCAATTGGTGCTATTCGTCCAACTGGCGCCACCCGTTGCATTATACAGTGCCACCAGTATATCGCGCGGTGTCTGGCTCTGTGGTATTGGAAATGTCTTGTTCCAATTGGCAATAAAGAGCGCGTAGTCAATGGAACTGATGACCCCATCGCTGTTCAGATCGAACTTCGCATCCCAATTTGGGTCACCTGCCTTCGTTGCCCACTGCGCCAAAAACAGCGCATAGTCTATTGAATTGACGATTCCGTCGTCGTTAAAGTCGGGATCTGTATGCGAATTAGCAGAGACTTGACCTGCGAAAAAGAGTCCAATGAGTCCGACAATTGTTACGTGCTTATACATGATATATATCCTCACTTTGTTTTGCGCCTGATGATCTCTCAGGCAATTTGCGACTGGATGCCGCGTGTTGTTTGTCCAATACGCGGCTTTTTTCTATTTAGACGCCATTGTGCCTATAGATAATATTACGAAAGCAATCATTGTCAAGACATACATTAGTCCTTTCTGTTCATCCCTGCTTGATCCGCCGTCATCGCGGGGTGTTTTTGACCCTCGATCCAGGGGTTTTGTCTTTGATTTTATCCTGTACATCCTTTTATCCTGTACATCCTGATCCTGATGGTATTTACTTTTGTTCTTTCTCCATATTCCTTATATTTCTTCATGTGTGAATACATCACGTCAACCATTATTTTTCCCCAAACACAACAGGTTCAGGTATGGCCCTGCAAACCGTTGCCACCATGACAGCCGATGAGCTTCTGGTGATGCCACACAATGGCTATCGCTATGAACTCATAAAGGGAGAATTGCGCCAGATGGCTCCAGCGGGAAGTCAGCACGGACGAATTGCAGCAACAATCGGCATCCGCCTTGGGTTATTTGTCGAAGACAATGACCTTGGCACAACTTATGCCGCCGAAACCGGATTTATTATCGACACTACACCCGATACGGTGCGCGCACCCGATGCGAGTTTTGTGTCGAAAGAACGTGCAGAAGTGATAGGCGACGACGAAGGGTTTTTCCCCGGCGCGCCCGACCTCGCCGTTGAAGTCGTCTCGCCAAATGACCGCGCATCCGAAGTGACGGAAAAAGCATTTGATTGGTTGCGGGCAGGTGCGAAGATGGTTATTGTACTCGATCCCAAAACGCGTACAGCAACCGTTTATCGCGATTTAGACGATGTTCGCATTCTCACAGAAGGCGATACAATTGACGGCGGCGATGTCCTGTCCGGGTGGCAATTGCCACTTGCAGATGTGTTTTAAAAAAAGGGGCGACCGTCTCTGGTTGCCCCTTTTTACTATCTATTTTTTGCGCGCTACCGCGCGGCCTCTATGGCCTCGGCTTTCATTTTTTCTCTCTCCACATCATCCTGCCATCGCGCTTGAATATCTTCGCGCAAACGCCAGAGTGGATCAAAATAAAAGAAAAATGTATCGGGTTTTACTACGGGACTGATATAGACGGCGATCCCGGTTTCCCTGTTGTAGTATTCACAGGAGTGCGCGTCTCGTTTCCCGCCGCCGCCCAATGTATCTACAATAAATGTGGGCATGTTGAATCCGGATGTGGTGCCGCGTATGGCTTTTTCAATAGCGAGGCCATCGTCGAGTGTTGTTCGCAAATCTTCAACGCCGCGCACGAGGTCGTGGAAATACACATAATAGGGTTGTACGTTCAAGTAGCTCAACCGTTTGACCAGGAGTCTCATTGTCTCGGCGCTGTTATTCACGCCGCTTTGAAGCACTGCCTGGTTGCGTATTGTTATTCCACGCGACTGAAGCCGATGAAGTCCGTCCTGGGTAATGCCGGTGATTTCGGCGGGGTGATTAAAATGGGTGTGCAGGACGACTTCTTTGTGCATTTTGCGCCCGCGATCTACCACGCGCGTCAGCGCATCTACCCAGGCATCATCTGTGACGAGTTTTTGCGGCATGACCGCCGGGCCTTTGGTCGCAAAGCGAAATCGCCGGATGTGGTCGATATCCAGCAGGCGATTGCCCAGTTCTTCGAGTTGATCGGCTTTGAGCTGATACATGTCGCCGCCGCTGACTACGACGTCTTCGATTTCGGGACGCGATTGAATATACCCAATCGCATTGTCCCATCGCTCTCGATTGACCCGCAGATTTACCTTTTCCACATCTTCTGTATCCAGTCCCACGGCATAGCTACGGGTGCAAAATCGGCAATATACGGGACAGGTATCCAATACGAGGAATAACACGCGGTCTGGATAGCGATGTGTCAATCCCTCAACGGGGGCATCTCCCAATTCATTGAGCGAATCGAGGTGCAATTCGGGGTGATCGCACTCTTGCTCGCATCTGAGAGACAAAAATTGTTTGCGAATCGGATCGCGATACGGGTCATCCCAATTGATCAAGCTCAATATATACGGCGAGATTCGCACACTCATGGGCGCGTGTTGCAGACCCGCTGCGACCTCCTGATAGAAGTCGTTGGATACCCGGTCTTCGAGTACCCGCATCAATTTGCCCACGCTGGTTATTGAATGGCGCATCTGAAAGATGTGCGAGTGAAAGGTGCGCGCGTCTATGTCTGCAAAAGCGGGGATATGTCGCCAGAATTCGTCCCGACGCAACTCGCGATGCGCGAGATCCCCGGGATCGACGGGAGGTTTTGTGCGAGGAGCATATACTTCTTCGATAACGTCCATCTTTCTGCCTTTTTAGTGAGATGCAAGGTGCGGTTACGCCTGTGTGCAGGCTACCTATAATACATCCGCTATGTATATCTGTCAAGTCTGGGCGCGGACAAAAACCTTGTTCAACCTGTTTGTTTATTTTAATTTAAAAACGCTATTGCCATCATTCTGAACGGAATTTTTTATGTCAAAACGCGCGTTTGTCATTCTCATTTTGGGTTTTGCTGTTTTCACAGCTTTTATTGGGCTAAGGCTGCTCTCGGTGGTTTATACCGATTATCTCTGGTTTTCATCACTCGGTTTTCACGACGTATTTATCACCATTATACGCACCAAAACCCTCGCCTTTTTCGCATTTGGAAGTGTTTTTGCACTGATTTGCGGTATCAGTATTGTCGCTGCTCGGCGCTATGGGCAGCCCACCCGCGTCATGGCGCTTGAGGTTATTATCGATGGCGATGTTCCCATACCGCCCGATCACTCTCTCCGACAGCGTTACGCCTGGACCGGGATTGTCGCGCTGTTGTCCTTTTTTATGGGTGTTGCTGGCACCACGGCCTGGTCAGTTGTTCTAAAATACGTCAATCCCACCTCTTTTGATCTGGCCGATCCCATATTTGGTCACGACATAGCATTTTATGCTTTCAGTCTGCCGCTGTACAATTTTCTGCAGGGTTGGCTTATTTCCGCAATTATTGTGACGGGGATTGCTACGGTTGTTTCCTATCATCAGGATAGAGCGATTCGATTCGATGACAAGCGCTGGATTACGACGCCACATGTGCGAGCACACGTCTCGATTCTCGCCGCTACTCTCGCTCTTTTACTCGCGTGGGGGTATTGGCTAAAAAGATACGAATTGCTCTATTCTTTTCGCAAAGAAGCTTTTTTTGGCGCGGGTTATACAGATCTCAATATCCAAATCTGGGTTTATTATCTGATGCTTTTGGGGCTGGTTGTTCTCGCGGGGTTGCTCTTTTACAATGTGCGCGTTCGCACATGGAAGATTCCCGGATTTGGTGCGGCGGGCTATCTCGGTGCGCTCATTATCGTGAGTTGGTGCATCCCTATTATTTTTGAATTGGTGGTTGTACGACCCAATGAATTTGACAGAGAAAAGCCCTATATTCAACATGCCATCAATTACACGCGCAAAGCATATCGTCTGGACAAGATCGAGGAGGTGCCTTTTCCCGGCGAATCTGATCTGACTGCGGACGATATTGCAAATAATCAGGCTACCATACAAAGTATTCCACTGTGGGATCGCCGTCCGCTTATGGACACGTATTCACAGATCCAGGAAATTCGGTCCTATTACAAATTCCGAAGTGTCGATGTGGATCGCTATCACGTTGACGGTACGTATCGACAGGTGATGCTGGCCGCACGCGAACTGGCGAGAAATCCGCGCGATTTGCCGGGGGATACATGGGTCAATCGGCATCTTGTGTACACGCATGGATACGGTCTGGTCATGAGCCCGGCCAATGAGATTGCCGCCGAAGGACTGCCGGGTTTTCTGCTAAAAGATATTCCACCGGTTACATCGAATGGTATTGAGGTCGTCCGCCCCGAACTCTACTACGGGGAAGACATGCGCGATTACATCATCGTTCGGACCAATACACCCGAATTTGACTATCCCAAAGGCGACGAGAATATATACACGAATTATCAGGGGCGCGGTGGCGTGCTATTAGATGGATTTTTGAAGCGTCTTTTATTTGCCATTCGCTTTGTCGATCCATTTATTCTTTTTACCGATGCGATAACGCCTCAAAGTCGCATTGTTTTTGACCGGCATATCGGCACCCGCTTTGGCGAAGATGCCCCGCGGCGGTTTGATAAAATTGCCCCGTTTCTCCGTTTTGACAACGATCCCTATCTCGCCGTGGTTGAAGGCCGCCTGCTCTGGATACAGGATGCTTATACTATATCCAATATGTTTCCCTATTCGATGCCTTATGGGCGGCCCTATGTGCGAGAAATGAATTATATCCGCAATTCTGTCAAAGTGGTGCTCGACGCGTATAATGGGAGTGTCACTTTTTATGCCTGGGATACGAGTGACCCTCTCCTCAAGACCTATATGGCGATTTTCCCGCATCTGTTCAAGTCGGCCGATGAAATCGGTCCCGAGCTTCGCGCACACCTGCGGTATCCGATAGATCTCTTCGATATTCAGGCGGCGCTTTACAATACCTATCACATGACCACCCCGATTGTGTTCTACAACCGCGAAGATGTGTGGGAGATTCCCACAGAATACTACGGGACAGTTGATCGCCCTATTCGCATGCGTCCTTATTATGTGATGGCGCGTTTGCCGGGAGAAGACCGCGAAGAATATATTCTCATGCTGCCGGCTACGCCTTCCAACAAACCCAATATGATCGGCTGGATATTTGCGCGCTGTGACGGAGAAAATTATGGACGGCTCGTGGTCTATAAATTGCCGAAGGAAAAGCTTATTTACGGGCCAATGCTCATTGAACAACGCATCAATCAGGATACCGATATTTCCCGAGAAATTACCCTGTGGGACCAGCGTGGGTCAGATGTCATACGCGGCAATTTGCTGGTTATTCCCATCCGCAATTCGTTCATTTATGTCGAGCCGCTTTATTTGCGCGCATCCCAACACGGGATGCCAGAGCTCAAGCGCGTGCTCGCCATTCACGGTGATCGCCTCGCTATGGGCGAAGACCTCAACGATGCTCTCAATAGAGTTTTTTCCATAACAAAGGGCGTGCCAGTTCGGGATACTGAAGATTTGCCAAAAGACCTCAAAATACTCGCTCGGCAGGCCTATCGACAATTTGAAACGGCGCAAAAGCACTTGCAAGCGGGCGCGTTTTCTGATTATGGCCAAAGCGTTGAGGCACTGCGCCAAACTCTTCGGCGCATGAATGAAAATGAATAAACAGGTCTCAAAGTGGGCTGGATTGCTCACTGAACAGCGCAATTCCAATAGCACCCATATTGATCGGTGTTCGACGGTGGATGCACTGCGCCTTATCAACGCCGAAGATCAAAAAGTAGCGCGTGCTGTTGAAGGTGTGATAGATGATGTTGCCAGAGCTGTCGATCTCGTGGTGTCGGCATTCCAAAAGGGCGGTCGTCTCTTTTATGTTGGCGCGGGAACCAGTGGTCGTCTCGGCGTTCTCGATGCGTCTGAATGCCCGCCGACCTACGGCGTGTCACCCGATCTCGTTCAGGGTGTTATCGCGGGCGGTATTCCCGCTTTGACGCGTTCACAAGAAGGCGCAGAAGACCACCCAGAAGACGGCAAAGTAGCGCTCAAAGATCGCGGCTGCACGTCCGATGATGTTGTTATGGGTATTGCGGCGAGTGGGGTGACGCCTTTTGTGCTCGGTGCGCTCGAATACGCGCGATGTATTGACGCAAAGACTTTGTTTTTTACATGCAATCCAGATGTCGTAGAAAAGGCGCGCGCAGATGTCGCAATTGTTCCTGTGGTGGAGCCAGAAGTCATTACCGGATCGACGCGCATGAAAGCGGGCACGGCAACCAAACTCGTGCTCAATATGATTACTACAACGGCGATGATTCGCCTGGGCAAGGTCTATGAAAATCTGATGGTTGACCTTGCGCCGACCTGCGAAAAACTCATAGATCGCGCCGAACGCATTTTGGAGATCGTATCTGATCTGACGCCTGGAGAAAGTCGCCGAGCACTCGACAATGCACAGGGAGATCTCAAAACGGCGATTGTCATGACAAAACGGGCTGTCTCTATAGAAACAGCCCGTGAATTACTGCGGCAAAACGACGGTGTTATCAATAGGGTTCTGATGGATTAAGCCTTGTTTTGTTCTCCTTGATAGAAGGCTTTTACCAGACCGTTGAGATAGTCTTTGGGCTGGCGCACGGCTTCTGCGGTAATGACGTAGGATTGATGACCCAACAACTTTAGTCCGTGTCCGTAATCATCGAACAAATCCGGGCACACTTCGTCAACTGTTCGATTTTCTTTTGCGGCTTTTTCGGCAAGTGCGCCCAGTGCTTCATCGTCAAAGGTGAGCGCGATACCATAGGCGTTCTGGAAGCGCTTGACAAACGCGCTCGTGCCCCGCAAGACCAGCAACTGCTGAAGCGCGTGTTCGGGGTCTTCAATCACATTTTTCGTGACGCGAAACGAATCGATTTCTGTCGATGGCAATGATTTTTCAAATTTTAGCAATGCGCGTTCACATACGCTGACCAAGCTTCGCGCGCCGGTTTGTTCCAATGCGGCTTGTTCGGCCAATAACCTGAGGGCGTCGTCGTCAAAAGTCAGATCAATGCCGTAGGCTTTGAAGTCGCGTTTTTTGCCCAGAATGACCGAACTGGTCTGGCTCTGCAAAATCGCGTAGAGATCGTCAACGCTCAAGGGTGTTAAGACTGCTGTTACGGGCAGTCGGCCCACAAACTCAGATTCAAAACCGTATTCGATCATGTCTTCTGTTTTGGCGTGTTGCAAAAGTTCTGTGTGGTCCTGTTCGTGAGATATGTCGCGCCCAGATTGGAACCCGACTTTGCCCAGATTGAGACGCTTCCGCACAATGTCATCAAGGCCGCTAAATGCGCCGCTTACGATAAACAGGATGTTGCGCGTGTTAATTTTTTGACGCTCTACTTTGCCGCTGCGCTGAAATTGCATCATGGATTCCATCTGCGATGTGAGGTCGTGTGGTGCTTTGAGATCGACATCGGTTTCTTCCATGAGCTTGAGCAAGTTGCGCTGAACGCCCGTGCGCGATACATCTGGACCGACCAGATTGGAGGCCGACGCGATTTTGTCTATTTCGTCGATGTACACGATGCCGTATTGCGCCATTTCAATGCTGCCATTGGCTTCGCGCACGAGTTCTCGAATCAGGTCTTCGACATCGCCGCCCACATATCCCGTTTCGCTGAATTTTGTGGCATCGCCCTTGACAAATGGAACGCCAATGCGTTGTGCGATCAGCTTGATCAAGTACGTTTTGCCCACGCCCGTAGGCCCAATCAGGAGAATATTGTTTTTGATGTGTCCCACATTTTTGCGCGAAAATTCCGGGTCTTCATGGTCGAGTTTCATGCGATTGTAGTGCGTACATATCTTGGTGGCCAATACTTCTTTTGCTTCGGATTGCTGCACTACATATTCGTTTAGATAAGCCTCCAACTCTTCGGGCTTGAGGTCAAAATCTATGGTTTGTTCTGTGGGTTCTTCCACGCGGGGACCTTCCTGTATCCCGTCGGCTTCTCCCTGCGGAAAGACTACCTGATTCCCGTATTTTTCCTCGAGGAAGTTTTTGAGATCTTTTTGCAATTCTGCAGGAGAAAAAGGTCTTTTTTCAGACATAAAAAAAGCTCCAGAGTCAAGGGGCTGGGGACTGGGGATAAGCTCTCAGTCCTTCCAGAGTAGTAATACTGAAAGTTCCTAAACAATACCAATACTGCTTCTGACTGTCAAGTTATCATGAGACACAGTTATGAATCTCAGTCCACTAACACTTCGCAGATTATGCGATGAATTGCGGCCTCAGATTGACCATCGCCTGATCCGCGATGTGTTCCTCGTAGGCCAACACGATCTGTTTTTGCATCTGGGCGATGTCGGGCATCTCTTGCTTTCAGCACATCCGAATCGATGTTGTTTGATGCTGACCCAACCGCCTGTTGACGCCGAGCGCGTACGCATCCCCTGGGGGGATCGCTATTTGCGCGGTGCAGGTATTATTGGCATTGAGCATGTTCCCCACGAACGCATTGTGCATCTCCTGGTTCGCAAGCGCGACCGCATTGGGACGACTACCGATTCCCGCATTATATGCGAATTGATCAACAGGTATGCCAATGTTGTTCTCGCCAATATGAGAACGAACCGGATCCTGGGAGTGCTCAGGTCTTTCCGCGCGCGCCAGAACCGCGTGCGGGAAATATCCCCGGGAAAATTCTATCAGCCGCCGCCAGCACTCGACCGCATGCCGCCGGAAAGCGCGAAGTTTTCCTTTTTGGTCGATATTCCCGAAGATGCGCGCGCAGATGCGCTTGTACAACATATTGCGGGGCTTGACCTTTTATCTGCGCGCGAATTGCTTCATATTGCTGGTTTTGGGGAAAAACGCGCACTTTCCACCAGCGATCTCGCAAATTTTGCAGAGATTATTCGCACCTTTTTTGCGAATCCGCCATTTTATGACGGGGGCTTGCGCGTGCGCGAAGGGGATAATCGCAGCGCGGTTTGTGCTCTTGACATTCGGCATACGCAGATAGAACAAGCGTATCGCACGCTCGGCGAAGCCATATCGGATGTTGTGGCAGGCGAAGTCCAGTCTGAGGCTCTTAAAGGGAGGTGGAAAAATATCGAGAAGGATCTAAAAAATCGCCTGACTATTTGCGAGCGAAAGATTGGGCGTATCCGCGCAGATATCGACGATGCGGATAATGCAGATTTGTATGAAAAGATGGGGAATGTGCTGATGTGTCATATCGCGCAAATTCCTCTGAATGTCGATACCATCAGGTTGCCCGATGTATTTGATCCGTCTCGCGAGGAGATGGTTATTCCCCTCAATCCGCGGCGCACGGCCTCGGAAAATGCCAGCGCGTATCTCAAGCGGGCGCAGAAAGCGAGAAAGGGCGCACCCATTCTCGCCAAACGCCTCGAGGTTGCACAGAGGGAGAGGGATGAAATTCTGCATTATAAAGATCGCCTCAACACTATCCGTTCGGAAGCCGAGTACGATGAGATACGCCAGGAACTGGAAGATGCGCGTCTGATCAAAGTGCCCAAAAAGAGGCCGCAGGTCAGGTCTAAACGCCAGAGCGGCGATATTCATCCCAGGCGGTATCGCACACGGGATGGGTGGCGCGTGCTGGTGGGGCGGAATAATGCGGAGAACGACAGGCTTACCAAAAGTTCAGGTCGAGATGATCTCTTTTTGCACGTTCACGGCTGCCCGGGATCCCATGTGATTCTCAAACGCGATGGCAGAGCGGACCACCCCTCTCGAAAAACACTTGAAGAAGCGGCCAGTCTGGCGGCTTACTGGAGCAAAGCGCGGGGTGCTAAAAGCGTGCCGGTCAATTATACGGAGGTTCGCTATGTGCAAAAACCGCGCGGGGCACCGCCGGGACTGGTGACTATTCGCAATGAGAAAACCGTGATGGTCTCGCCTCGTGAACTCAAGCGCGAGGATGAGGCGTATTCGTAAATTTTTTATATTTTGAAGGGAGATATTGTGGCGCGAAAGAGGGTGTTGATCACAGGTGCAGCAGGGCGTATTGGCGTGGTTCTCACAGATGGTTTGTACGAGCGGTATCAACTGAGAGTGCTTTACAATCGCACAGTTTTAGATCAGAAGTACGACGAGGAAGTGATGGTGGGAAATATCACGGATCTGGAGAAGATGGAAGAGGCTGTGGATGGCATGGATGCGGTGGTTCACATGGCGGGCAATCCTTCGGGTGGGGCGACGTTTGAAGAAACAGTGGAGGCAAATATTATCGGTACCTACAATATTTACGAGGCGTGCAAGCGCAAGGGGGTGAAGCGGGTCATTTTTGCCAGTACAAATCACGTTACTGGCATGTACGAGAAGAAGGGGCCGATTTATACGACCTGGGAAATGCCCGTGCGTCCCGATAGTTATTACGGCGCGAGCAAAGCGTATGGCGAAGCGTTGGGAAGATATTACGTTGATGAATATGGTCTATCTGTGATTTGCCATCGCATTGGGTCTTTTCAGCCCGTTTCTTCTGTTCAGAATCGAGGTAGTGACCGCATTTTATCGAGCTGGCTGAGTTATAAAGATACGGTGCAACTGACCTGGCGGAGTATTGAGGCGCCAGAGAAAATTGATTTTGCGATTTATTACGGCATTTCGGGTAATACGCGAGCGTATTGGGATATTCAGAATGCGCGCGAAGAGATCGGGTATGATCCCGTGGATAATGCCGAAGATTATGTTTAGTGGGAAATGCGAAAAACCGCCGATTGCTCAAGATCGGCGGTTTTTTTGTGCTTGAATGTGACGCTTTATACAAGACCGTGCATGCGTTTGGCCGATGTTATGGTGTTGTACAGGAGCATGGTGATGGTCATAGGACCAACGCCGCCCGGGACGGGTGTGACGGCGCGCGCTTTTTTGCTGATGGCTGTGTAATCGACATCGCCAACGAGGCGATAACCCGCTTTTTTGGATTTGTCGGGTACGCGGTTGACGCCGATGTCGATGACGACTGCGCCATCCTGTACCATGTCGGCTGTGACGGTGTTGGGATGTCCTGTCACCACTATGAGGATATCCGCCTGACGGGTGAAGTGCCCGAGGTCGCGCGTGCCGGTATGGCATAAGGTGACGGTGGCATTTGTGGCTTTTTGCGAAAGGATGTTGGCGAGGGGACGCCCCACCAGGGTGCTGCGTCCCACGATGACGACGTGTTTGCCCGCGACTTCGAAGTTGCCGCGTTTGAGGATTTGTTGTACGCCGTGAGGCGTGCAGGGCAAAAAGCCTTCTTCGCCGCGCATGAGGCGGCCGAGGTTGACCGGGTGGAGACCATCTACATCTTTTTCAGGTGAGATGCTGTTGAGGGCGGTTTGTTCGTCAAAGCCTTCGGGCAGGGGGAGTTGAACGAGGATGCCGTGAATGGCGTCGTCGTCGTTGAGTTGTTCAATGGTGTCGAGGAGGTCGGATTCGGGCTGGTTGGCTGTCAGGGTGTGTTCAATAGAATACATGCCGATGTCTGCACAGGCTTTGCGTTTGCCTGTGATGTAGGATATGGATGCCGGGTCGTCGCCGACAAGGACGACCGCGAGGCCAGGGGTGAGGTTGTGATTTGTTTTGAGGAGCCTGACTTCTTCAGCCATTTCTGCGCGCATGGTTTTGGACAGGTCTGTGCCGTTTATGATTTTTGCCATGATCACTTTCTCCCATGTGAATGCCCAAAACAAAAATACGCCCGGGCGATGTGATTGTTTTTAGCCCAGGCGGTCGGCATGTGATATAGTCCAGTGCTTCCTCGTGGTTATTTCCACTTTTCCGCCAGTTACACTGGAGATTTCTATAAATTTAAGGGATTTGGGCAGACAATCCAAATCTTTTTTGGGATTTTACCAGCCGGTATTTTTTATAGGGAAATTGGGTGCTCGAAATCTCTTTCCATTGTTTCGGGGAGTTGATAGACGTTGCCTTTTTTGTCGCAGAAGTAAAGGCAGGATTTGGATGCACGGCGCGCATTGCCGTCGGCCCAAAGGGCGTAGAAGTCGGGATGTGCATTGACGGGGCTTCGGGCATAGGTGTGGTTGCGGGTGCTGTTTTGCGTGAGTTGTACGACGCGCGTCCACGTTTGTTCACTGCGTTCCCACATCGCCATTTCTCCGCCGGGATTGTAGGGTTGTGGTCCGGTTTCTGTGGGGGCGATGACGCGCCAGGTGCCGTCGGTTTCGAGGTAGAGGGACCCCATGTCGTAGTTGCTGTCGGATGTGGTGATGGGGTGGGCGTGCCAGTCGCTTCCCGTCCATTGCAATAGGGTCCAGGTGCGCGGGTCATTTTCCGGACCCGATTCATAACCTTTGCTGGTGATGACGAGGATGACGGGTTTGCCCTGTGGGTCGAGGCGAATGTCTTTGAGATAGACTTTTAAACCTTCTGCTTCGTAGTCGCGCACGAGGGCGTTATTGTGTGGAATTGTGAGCGGAACTTCAACGGGTTCTCCGGCTGCATTTTGCCAGGTTTGCCCAAAGTCGGGGGTTTCGAGGTAGTAGAGGTTGGTGCGCCAGTTGAGACCGTGAGGGTCGGGATGGTAGTTGAAGGCTGTGACAGCTTTTTGGCTGGAGCAGATGCTGATTTGATAGTGTCCCTTTTCGATGGCGGATAGGCGCGTCCATTCGGACCATTTGACGCCGTTTGGGCTGGTCATGAAGAAGAGGGTGCGGTCAGCCGGATCTTTGTAGCGGGTGACAAAGTTGATGAAGCCGCGACCGGGTAAGTGCCAGGCCTGCATGTAGGAGAAGTTATCCATGGGCTGTTCTTCGCCATTGAAGCGATAGGTTGCGTCAATTTGTTCAAATTCGTCAATGGCGTAGGGTTTTGCGCTTCGGTGGATATACGAGGGGCGCGATAAGCCGTGTGCGGTTGAGAAGATCCAGATATAGCCGTTGTCGTCTATGGATATGACGGGGTTGTCGTGGGCATCGGCTGTGTTTTTGTCGAGGAGGATGGTGGGGCGGGGTACTTGTCGGGTTTTGTGGTCGAAGTAGGAGATCATGTGCAGGAGAAAGCCGCTGCGATTGCGCGAAAACGAGCTGTCGCCATTGAGGTCTTCTTCGGTGTGTTTGAGGTGTGCGTCAAGGGGTGTGCCGCCATAACAGAAGAAGGTTTTTTCGACTTCGGGACGGTACACGGCAAAGGGGCGATGTTTGGCACAGTACGTGCCCAATCCGCCGCTGTATTTGTACACGTATTCATCGCCGGATGGCTGATTGTAATACCATATTCCGCGGTAGCCCGTGTCTTTTTGGTTTAAGGTGAGAGTCATGTTTTTCTCCTGTGGATGAAATTTGAATATGATAAAAAAAGGGAAAAGGAAATCCGCGTCAAGTTTCTTGACAAAGTTTGGTTTCATGGCTTCATTGAAAAAATAAGTGCCATGTAGGGGCAGGCTCCCGTGCCCGCCCGCTCTTAGAAAGGATTATTATGTCGAATTCCACGATTGATGTGTTGATGTCGCACAGGAGTATTCGAAGGTTTGAAGATCGGCCATTGCCCGATGGGGTGTTGGAGAGTCTGATTCGGTGCGGGCAGCAGGCGAGTACGTCGAGCAATTTACAGGCTTATACGGTGATTCATGTGGCTGATCCCGAGCGAAAAAAGAAGTTGGCCGAGTTGTGTGCCGATCAGGTGCAGATTCATCAGAGTGCGGCATTTTTGACTTTTTGTGCGGATTTGCATCGGGATCGGATGGCGAATCAGATGCACGGGGTTGAGCGGTTTGATGGGGATTATGTGGAGGCGTTGATGATTGCGACGGTGGATGTTGCGCTGATGATGCAGAATGTGGCGATTGCAGCAGAGTCTATGGGGTTGGGTATTTGTATGATTGGGGCAATGCGGAATAATCCAAAGGCTGTGGGTGAGTTGCTCGGTTTGCCGCCTTATGTTGTGGCTGTGTCGGGTTTTTGTATTGGGTATCCAGCGCAGGAGCCAGAGGTGAAACCGCGCTTGCCTGTCGATGCAGTGTTGCATCGGGAGCGTTATCTGGATGATGAGACGCATTGCGCGATTATGAAGGATTACGATGAGAAGATGGTGGCGTTTTATGCGTCACAGGGGATGCACGAAGGAGACCAGCGCTGGACGACGGTGGTGGGAGGACGCACCGGACAATTTCATGTGCGAGAGGAACTGGACGAGTTTCTAACGGCGCAAGGGTTTAAGTTGCGGCGATAGAGAAACTCACACGAAGGCACAAAGGAATATTTGGGACTTTGTAGTTTTGTGAGGGAATATTCTCTATATTTCATCGTTAGTGTCTTTGTGTGAGAATGATTGCGGGAATATACCATGAGCAATGTCATTGAAGAAATTGATCGGCTGAAAAGAGAGCTGGACGCATTGCGCCCATTGCCTTCCGATGTTCTCGGGCGGATAGAGCAAAAGCTCCGAATTGAGTCGAACTACCACTCCAATGCCGTAGAAGGCAATAGTCTGACGCTCGGAGAAACGAGAAGTCTGATTCTCCATGGGCTTACTGCCCGTGGGAAGCCTATGCGCGATCATCTGGACATTGAGGGGCATGATGAGGCGATAAAGGCGATGGAGGATGCAGTAAAAAGAAATGAATCGCTTAATGAGGTCTTTATCCGAAATCTCCATAAAGTGTTGTTGAAGGAACCTTACGAAAACGACGCGATAACGCCAGATGGGCAGCCCATCAAACGACGCATTGCCATTGGAGAGTATAAGACACAGCCCAATAATGTGCGAACTTCTACGGGAGAAATTTATTATTTTACGCCGCCGGATCAGGTGAAACCGGCGATGGGCGATCTCATAGATTGGTATAGAGGACAAGAGGATGAGGGTGAGCATCCGATTATTATAGCCGCCACGTTTCACTACCGTTTTAGCCGTATTCATCCTTTTGACGATGGTAATGGTCGCATGGCGCGGCTTTTGATGAATATGATTTTGATCAAGCACGGGTACACAGTGGCTGTAGTCCCCGTTGAGGAGAGAGGTCAATACATCGGGATGCTGGAGCAAGCGGATAAGACCGAAGATTTGGCGGAGTTTATCACCTATATTGCACAGTGTTGCAAATATGCCCTGAATCTGCATCTAAAAGCTGCTCGCGGAGAGGATATTGAAGATGTGGAGGATATAGATAAAGAGATCGCAATATTCAAACGTTCTTTGGAAAAGGTTACAAACAACGCAATCGGAGCAAGAGTATATGCGGATAAGGTGTTGTATCCATTTTTTTTGTATTGTAAAGAAAAGATAGAGCAGTTTTCCTATATGTTCTGGCATGTTCATACAGATGATGATGCTCGTTGTCAGGTGCTAATGACCAACAATAAAGGGGCTTTTTTGCCATTAGAAGATCATAATGAAGCATGGCCAGAACTCGCGCTTTATATTTCTACTAGTATCTCATTTGAGTTATACGATTTTCATGGGGCACGGAAGGCCAATTTTGCTTTCAGAATTCACAATGAAGTAAAAACAAGTGGTTGCATCTGGAAATTCGATTCTCAGTTTTTTGGTTTTGATAATGATGATAAAGGTGATACTGATGAATATCAAAAAGAATATGCAGGACAAGATTTGAAGGAACTCAAGAAGATGTTTAACGAAATGATAAGGTTTATGATGAATAAGCTATCAGAGCAATCTAATGACTGAGAAGCCGAGCAAAAGAGAAACTGAAAGAGAGTAAGAGACAGGAGAATCATAAGAAAGTGTAGGGGAAGCTGTGAACGCGAGAATCGAGATACCAGGAGACGAGATTGCTGAGTTCTGTCGGCGCAATCATATTCAGCGCCTGGCACTGTTCGGATCGGTGCTAAGAGACGATTTTACGCCTGAGAGCGATGTAGATGTTCTGGTGGCGTTTGAGCCGCAGGTAAGTATCGGGTTTTCGTTTATCACTATACAGGACGAGTTGTCAGAGATACTTGGCCGAAGAGTGGATATGCATACCTTCAGAGGAGTTGAAGATAGTCGCAACTGGTTGCTTCGAGAGGAAATACTCAATTCAGCGGAGGCTATCTATGAGCAAGCTTGATGACCAAATAAGCTGGATGATAACGAAAAGAGCATGAACCTCACCTGTGCCCACATTGATCCAAATGTCAATGCGCAGGGTATTCAAGTAGCGGATGTTTGCAGAAGCCGTGACATTTATCTATCAATCGCCTGAGAGATCAGTGTTTCAATCACCAGGACTTGTCCATATTATAGTGCATTAAAAAATTACCCAGATATCCCATCAGGAGTTTTCTATATGACTAACGAATCAAACAGAAAGCCGGTTCCTGCCCTTAAAGTGCGGCAATGGCTTGCAAATTGGGATGAGATCCATTGGGACCCAGACGAGAACCGAGCCGAGCCCCGGCACTGGTTCTATCAGTTTAGCATGGCCGCGGCTGATTTGAAAGCTCTCAGCGGTGTCTATGCTCGAACCACTGATCGAACTACGGCATCCGAAGATATGGGGATTCAGCGACGCCATGAGAGAGGGCGTTCAGAAGAGATACAAAGATTTGTGAAATTCGGCTATCCCTGGTCTGTACTTAGTGAGGCAAAAAGAAATTCAGGAAATTTTGAGGACCTTCGCCAACCTGGCTGGCTACCTACGTCTATCGTTGTCAACATCTTGACTCCTGAGGACAAGAGACGTGGTCAGTCAGTCTCAACATCCGATCTCGTCGAGATTGAGGATGGTGACAATGGCGTAGCGAGTGTCTTGTTACCTGAGTCATTTAACTCTAAGAACTGGAAACCTGAAAATATCCCTCCCATTGAGGTAATCGACGGCCAGCATCGACTATGGGCCTTCGAGACCCAAGAACTTGAAGGCGATTATGAGTTGCCTGTTGTTGCGTTCGTTGGTCTGGACCTTAGCTGGCAGGCTTATCTTTTTTATACTATTAATATCAAACCCAAAAAAATCAATGCCAGCTTGGCTTTTGATCTCTATCCGCTATTAAGAACAGAAGAATGGTTAAGTAAGTTTGAAGGTCACGCGATATATCGGGAAACGAGGGCTCAAGAGCTTGTGGATTCACTCTATTCTCATCCCGAAAGTCCTTGGCACCGACGTATAAACATGCTGGGCGAAAGCGGCAGTAGGGGGCTCATGGTCACTCAAGCTGCTTGGGTACGCTCCCTCTTGGCCTCATTTATCAAAACCTGGGAAGGGCCTCGGGTGCAGATTGGCGGCCTTTTTGGCTCCACTGTTGGTAGGGATGAAACCGTACTACCTTGGAATTTCGGAGACCAGTCGGCTTTTTTGATCGTAATGGGCCAAATGATACAGAAGGCAATTGCTGGGAGACATGACCCATGGATTGAAGCTTTGCGTGGACAGGAGTTTCCAAGCCTATTCCAAGAAACCGGAGATTTTCCTGATCTTGCCTTTTTTGGACAGAATACACTCATGAATCAGGATCAAGGCATTCGTACACTTCTACAGGTTGTGAACGACTTGTGCTTTGTACGAGCCGATGAGCTCAAACTTTCCGATTGGGGAGGAGAGCAAGAAGAGGAAGAACGTCAAGCTCAGACCACGGTCAGTATCCGTTCTTTAAGACAAAAAAAAGAAATCATAGATTTTCTAAAGGAGTTATCTGATAGCTTGGCGACCTATGACTGGCGTGCGTCAAGTGGCCCTGGGTTGACAGAGGAGGAAAGAACGCGCAAAGCAGCTTTTCGAGGAAGTGGCGGATATAAAGAATTGCGTAAAGATGTCCTCGAACATCTTTTAAATGGTCGAGGACCAGTCGCACTAAACGGTCAAGGTCCAGTCGCACAGTCTGCGCGTGAGGTTCTGCTAAGGTTAGGGTATTAGAATATGCCGTTAGACTCCAATCAGCAAAATACCCTAAATCAAGCCAGCCGATCAGCGATCAGCCAAGTCATGCCTAAGTTAGAAGGATACTGGATAAAGGAATCCTGGCTCTCAGACCATAATCCTTATAAAAAAAACAGCGTTGATCAAATCAGAATGGATAATAGAAACGGTCAGATTTCCGATCACACACAACTCGCGGAATATGTGGCGGCCTCAGCCATAGTCCATTGTTTCGATGGTTGGTCTTATCTTGGACGTGCGTTGGAAGCGGAGATGGCAGGTGATCCTGATGCGGCTCGACATCTTGGCTACTATGCCGAGCTTCGTGCGGCCATGTCTGTGCTTGCGGGTGATGGCATCGGAGTTTTTCATAATATACATATCATAGTAATTACACCCCAAAAATGTCTTTTGTTGCCGTATGAGACTACCCACGCATTCGTTTGGGATGCACTTGAATTTTGGGCAAATTCACCGGCAGGGCGTGATACACTTTCCCTGGCCATAAGGCCGGGTGGTCTTCCTCTACGAGAATGGCTAGAACAGTTCTCTGCAGGTTCCGATTTCATCGCCCGAGAATGGCTTCGACAATGGGGACTTGACCTCTCTCTTTTGACCAAAGACAGGGATGCACGCAACCTCGCGAGTTATCGTCCAACCACTTTTACTTCTCCTGGACCAAGGCTAATTGGCGATACTATGGAGGCAATACTACGGTTTTGGGAGATATGTGAGCCTGGAGCAGTTGGAGGGTTTCCGGTTTTAGATCGCCATCTACTTCGCCGTAGTCTGGCATTGGTAATTGATAGAGACGATCTACAAGCAAAAAACTTATATGAAAATCAGCTAAATATGATGCTTAATGCGCTTGACCCAAAGGAGTTGCCGCCCAATCAATGGGCTGAATTTCTGAAATATGAGAACCTTCAACATATACATCAAATCATTCAAGATGCTAATGCCCAAGACGACTTATACCATCCCGAACACTCTAAGCAGGTGTTGGCGAGAGCGACCCTGCTTCTTCGCGTGGCTACAGGATCCTCGGCGGACTTGCTTAGTGAAGTAGGCCCAACTGTCAAGGAAGATCTGGCATTCTGGTGGTCAAGTGCTGCTGTAAGGCGTCGTCTATGGTCTGAAGATAATGAGCCGGAATCGTTTATTGATCTTTGGCAAGATGTTGACGAAGCAATAGACTCGGTTGATCAGTGGCCACAGGATTACTATACTCTTTGGTCAAATTATGCTCGTGAGGCAGCGATTCTCGCCACAACCGAACGCGCCTTTTTATGGGGGCTTGAGCTTTGAAGTACATGGGATCAAAACGTGTAATGCTGAAAAATGGCCTCGGAGAGCTATTGGCGGCTCAGGCGCAGTCCGCTTTGCGTGTAGTTGATCTTTTCTGTGGAGCCGCATATGTTTCATGGTTTGCCGCGACAGAACTCAGGAAATCTGTTCTCGCATGTGATCTTCAGAAGTATGCCGCGGTACTGGCGGGTGCAGTCGTGAAGCGTACGAAGCCAATTGAAGCTCAAGATTTGGATAAATCGTGGTTGTCTACTGCGGATCAAGCGCGACGCAAGTTTAAGGTTTGGCAAGAGGCCAGCCAGCTTGATACAGCGGAATACTCTACTGCGATATGGCACAGGTATGCCCAGGAGTTATGTTCTTCAGATTCTCCAGATGAGGAAGCAGATCCCCTATTAGTCTGGCGGTGCTACGGAGGACATTATTTTAGTCCTACTCAGGCATTATCCTTTGATTCGATGCTTCGGTCATTACCGAAAGACAGTGAACTTAGAGAACTTTGTCTCGCATCAGTAATTATTGCGGCGAGCAACTGCGCCGCAGCTCCCGGTCATACTGCTCAACCGTTTAAGGCAACACAAACCGCTGCCGAATACCTTCGAGCTTCTTGGCTACTGGACCCATTTCACTATGCACGGGCGGCTCTAAAGAAACTCTGTCCTCTTTATGCTACCGAACCAGGTAAAGCAGTCGTTGCCGATGCAAATCAGATAGCTAAGAAACTCAATTCCAACGATGTTGTCTTTGTTGATCCGCCTTATTCAGCCGTGCAGTACAGCCGTTTCTATCATGTATTAGAAACCATAGCCGGAGGAACTTGCAGCACTGTAGAAGGTGTAGGAAGGTATCCTCCGATAGATGAAAGGCCGAACTCGAACTATAGCAAGAAGAGCATTTCTTCACAGACTATGAAGAATCTCCTCCGTATTCTTTCGAATAAAGGATGTAAAGTTGTCCTTACTTTCCCAAAAGGGGAATGCAGCAATGGGTTATCCGGAGAAGGAATAGAAGAAATGGCACAACAATTTTTCCGGGTTACGCGCCAATCTGTGGAAACAACATTCAGCACTTTGGGTGGAAATAGGACTAACCGAGATGCCAGGAAAGTATCAGATGAACTCATGCTTGCACTCGATCCCATATAGCCTCTTGCTGTCAGTCTATAATTCCCCAATTTCAGTGCTCAGGGTGTCACGATAATTAGCTGAATAATGGATATGCTTTTGAGGAGGCTATACTTCAGTGGAACATAGTGTAATGTTTCAAGTTCTTCAGGAATGGGAAGGATATGTCATAGAGATAGGGGAGGACGACTTCACAGCGAGGCTTTTAGACCTGACTGCCGGGTCCTCGCATGAAGAGGAAGAAGCAGTCATTCCTCTCTCCGAGATTTCAGAAGACGATCTCAAGCACCTGCGCCTCGGCAGTATCTTTAGGTGGATCATCGGTTATGAGCATTCCACGAGTGGAGCTAAGCAGCGTGTCTCCCATATCGTCTTCCGCAAACTTCCTGTTGTGACCAAACAGGATATAGCCGAAGCCGAGGAATGGGCCAAAAGGACCGCTCAGTTATGGTCGGACTAACTGCTATTGAAATTTCACCTGAACACAATTGGAAGCACTCGTCGAAGAAAGGGTATAGCTCTGATGCCGCGAGCGCGAAATAGCAGTTTGGAACAGCAACTCTTTCTGGTGCAAAGGAAATAATTATGAATGTGACAGATATACTCGAAAAAGCTCAATTTGTCGTGGACGCTGGTGGCGAAAAAAAATCGGTGCTGCTTGACTACACAGCTTGGGAAGCGTTACTGACCTTGCTGGAAGACCTGGAAGATATAGAAGAGATTCGCCATCTTCGCGACGCAGGTGAAGAAGTAATTCCATGGGAACAGGCCAAAGTAGAACTGCGCGAAGAAGGTATAGATGTATAGCGTTCAAATCCTTCGGCGTGCGATGAGAGATATTTCAAGGCTTCCATCGCAATATGCCCGGCTGGTGAGCAATCATATTAATCGTCTTTCAGAAAATCCTCGTCCTACAGATGCAAAAAGGCTTCGGGCAAGAACAGATTACAGTTTACGTGTGGGTGTTTATCGGATTCTCTATGAGATAGATGATAGCACGCGGATTGTCACTATCTACAGGGTGAAACACCGCCGAGATGTCTATCGCTGATATTGAAAAGCGCTTGACCGAGTAGTGGGTGTGTATTATATACGCCGATGCAATTTGAAGATGAATAACCATAAAGGAGGAAAAAATGAAAGTGCTGATTTTGTCAGGGCCGAACCATCGGTTTGATGCAAGTGCCGAGGTTATCAATGGGTTTTTGGGCGCTCAGGACGATTTGTCTGTCGCGCTTGAAGACAATAAGGATGTGCTGAATTCAGACGCTTTGGACGATTTTGATGTGCTGATACACGGTACGGGATTCACGCGTACAGAGCGGGATGCAGATGGGACGGTGAATCGCTTGCCGGATTTGACGCCTGAGCAAGAAGAGGGATTGTTCGATTTTGTTGCAGGCGGCAAAGGTCTGGTGGGTATCCACGGTACGGCCTGGTGGATTGGCGGGAG
>JAPOXY010000095.1 GCA_026706845.1 Gemmatimonadota bacterium | reverse complement strand
TGACGAAGGAGTTCATGATCGTGTCTCCTGATCTCTTTCAAATATCATGAGTACGATAGAATCAGAGAGCGATTCTGTTACGGCAATCCGGCTCTGGTTGTTGTAGAAAAATCCCGAAAAATTTCTTCCTGACGTGGAAAACGTAATTTCAAGTTTCGAATTGATAGCGTAGTTTCCATCTATCTCCCAAATACTCTGGTCTGGACTGCCAAAGCTCGCAACTAAGCGATAGGTTCTGTCGGGGTTTAATTCGATAAATCCAGTGGGTGGATTTTCTTCCGCCTCATGATTTCGATAGACTTGGGCGCGTCCGATTCCCGTGTCAACTTTAACCGCCTGCAATGTGTAAATTCCCGCCACGGCCTGTGGCGATGTGGGCGATTCCGCGCCACAGGTGCTCAAGACCAATCCCAAAAATATAATTGCGATCCGTTTCATGACAGCTGGTCCCCAGGCGCCTTTTTCCCTGGATGTGTACAATTTTTAGCTAAATTCTGTTGAAATTATGACAATTTTTAGCTAAATTCTGTCGAAAGAGGATAAAAGCATGATAAAAAGAGATCTGGAAAAACGTCTGATTGCATATCTATCTCGTCGCGTTGAACATCCGAATGTCGCCCTGTTAGAAGGCGCGCGGCAGGTTGGTAAGACCACGCTTATAGAATCTATCAGGCCGAAACTGGATCGCGAGATTCTCTATTTGAATCTGGAAGAGGACAACCGCGCGGTTCACGATCTCAATTCTTGCAGGGATTTTGCAGATTTTGAGACGTATCTTGCGACTGTGTACCAGTTCAGGGGCGACGGTCAGCGCATTTTGTGTATTGATGAGGCGCAAGAAAGTTCTGTGCTGGGTGGGTTTGTGCGCTTTATGAAAGAGAAATGGCAGCACTCACCGGTTATTCTCACGGGTAGCTCTATGTCGCGCATCTTCGGGCCGGAGACGCGCTTTCCCGTTGGAAGAGTTACGCGTTTTTTGTTGCAACCCTTCAGTTTTAGAGAGTTTCTTCGCTGTGGTAAAGCGGAAGAGTTGCTCGCTTTTGAAGACCTCTTTCAGATCCCCCTGTTTTTACATGAGCGCCTTCTCAAATACGTGCAGTCGTATCTCGATGTGGGAGGGCTACCAGCGGTTGCTTCATCGTTTTTTGACCAGATGGATTGGCGGCAGTTGCGTCGGGATTTGTATCTCGACTATCGCAGTGATTTTGCCAGAATTTTTTCGGCAACCGAAGCCTCTTTATTCGATCAGTGTTTGCGCGGTGTGGCATCAAATCTCGGTAGCCCAAGCAAGTACGCGCAGATGGTTCGGACGACGTCAGCTCTTTACAGGAGAGTACCGGATTTTCTGGCGTTGCTCGAGTCGTGGAAGCTGATTTACAAGTCCAATATCCAGGGCACGCGCCCAGAGCAGCAGGGCTTTTCGCCCAAGCGTTATCTTTACGATCCGGGATTGGCCAATGACCTGCGGCTGACCGCGCTGCCGCGTATTGATATTCTCTCAAGTCTCGATGCCGCTCAGCGCGCGCCTCTTGGAGGTATTATTGAGAATATGCTGGCGACTGAACTCGTGGCATTGGGACAGGATTTGACGGGTTGGAAAAAGGGCGTTAACAGTTCCGAGGTCGATTTTATTTTTCGCACAGCATTGGGCGATACCATACCCATCGAGTGCAAAGCGTCACTTGTCACAAGGTCGCGGGATACAGGTGGTCTGTCAGAATACGCTGCGCGGCATGGGAGCAATCTGGGCGTTCTCGTCAATCTCGATATGCCGGGGAAACTCACAACATCTACAGGTCTAAAAGTGATTTACATACCGGTTTATCTGATTGATCGGCTTGGTGATGTTGTCAAGCAGGCTGAATAAGTAAACTGTCAATATCTATTATCAGAGTTTATTTAAAATTCACTTCGATGTCAAGGATTGGACATTTGATATTGTAAAGATAAAGTCCTATCTTTTGAACGGTGCAGATACAGCGCATATCGGGTTTGCGTTCTCTAATGTGATGGGTTATAATTCTATAGTTTAGATGGCATTGTGAATTTTAAGGAGGCTGAGATGGCTGATACGCTGATGGATGAGGTAAAAATAGAAAGGCGAAAGAAGACGGCCGTGATTGATTGCGATGTTCATGTGACTATGAAATCGGGGGATATGTGGTTTCAATATCTGGCAGAGGAATGGCACGATTGTCACCGGACTATTGGTGGCCGAGGACGCATCCGGTCGGGATATCCGCGCGCGGTGCCAAATGCCGCACGCCACGATGCACGGCCGCCTTCGGGACCGCCGGGATCTGATTTGGATTTTTTGCGTGCGCAATTGCTGGATGAGTGGGATATGGATTACGGTATTTTAACGCCTTTGATCGGCGTGGGTGGGCAGCAAAATTTGCGTTATGCAGAGGCGATGGGGCAGGCTGTGAACGATTGGCAAGCCGATGCGTGGCTCGGGCGCGAACCCCGGTTGCGCGGGTCTGTGATTGCGCCTTATGAAGATGGCGAGTTGGCCGCGGCAGAGATCGACCGCAGGGGCGATAATCCGGGATTTGTGCAGGTGCTTCTCGTCGTGCGGACTATGGAGCCTCTGGGCAGTCGCAAGTACTGGAAGGTGTATGAGGCTGCGGTGAGAAATGGTTTTCCCATTGCGATTCATTTTGGCGGTACAGGCGCAGGTCCGATTACGGGCGCCGGCAAGCCGTCGCATTATATTGAGGATCACGGTGGTATGCCCACGGCATTTCAGGCGCAGGTGACGAGTCTGGTGTATGAGGGGGTGTTTGAGGAATTTCCGGATTTGAAAGTGGTTTTGATTGAGGGGGGCTTTGCGTGGATGCCCGCATTGATGTGGCGGCTGGATAGTTGTTATCAGAAGCTGAAGGTGGAGTTGCCGCATTTGAAGCGGTTGCCGTCGGAGTATGTTCGCGATCATTTCTGGATCAGTACGCAGCCTATGGAAGAACCTCCACAACGCGAGTACTTTTTTCAGATGATGGATCATATGGATATGAACGATAAGTTGATGTTTGCCACAGATTATCCCCACTGGGATTTTGACGCGCCCGATGTGGCGCTGCCCTCAGGTATGGATAAGGATGTGCGGCGCAATATTCTGGCGGAGAATGCGCGGGCGTTGTATCGGTTGGCGTGATCACAAGGAGCAAAAAATGAAAATTATCAAGGCCAAAATTCTGGATGCAACACATCTGGAATTAAGCCAACCAGTACTTGATAATCCAGGAGATGATATTGTGATCGCAGTTCCGGATAAAGACGAAGAGGAACGCGACTGGTACCACCTCTCAAAAGAGCGGTTCCTGGCGGCTTACGACGACTCGGATAAGATCTACGATGACTTATAAGTTTGGGGATATCGTGTTGATTAGATTTCCTCAGTCTGGAATAGATGAGCGCAAACAACGACCTGCTCTGGTTGTATTAGACATTGGTGACGCGGATGTTGTGGTGGTACCTATAACATCTCGAGAACGTTCGGGCAGAGGTGATATTAAATTGAAAAAATGGTCTGAGTGCGGGTTGTTGAGGGCATCATGGGTGAGACTGGCGAAAGTTACATGTTTGGAGAAAATTTATATCTCTCGTTCTTTGGGACGAGTGACAAATGATGATGAAATACAACTGAAATCGTCTTGGGAAACACTGTATTCATTGTGAATGGGTTGTTATGGCAAAACATATTATCGGAACTGTTGATGAGATCCCGCCGGGTGAGCGGAAGCTGGTGATACTGGAAGGGCGGGAGATTGGGGTGTTTAATGTCCACGGCGAATTTTATGCCTTGAGGAACCGATGCCCTCATCAGGGGGGCGCGCTGTGCAAGGGACGGGTGTCGGGTTTTGTGACGGCAAGGGTGCCGGGCGAATACGAGTACACGCGCAAGGGTGAAATTTTGCGGTGTCCATGGCACGGATGGGAATACGATATTAAGACGGGGCAGTCGTGGGTCGATCCTTCCAGTGTGCGCGTGCGCAGCTATGAGGTGGAAGTTGCACAGGGCGCAGAGATAGAGGGCGAGGGAGATATGGCGGGATTGGTAAAGGGTCCTTATGTGGCAGAGACGTATGAGGTGACGGTGGAGGAGACGTATCTCGTTGTGGAACTATGAGAGGACTATTCTCGATGCGCGTGGGCATTATTTCGCTGTTGCACGAGTCGAATACGTTTATCAGCACGCCAACGACTATGGATTCGTTCCGACGGGACGGGATTTTTACGGGTCGGGCGATGTATGATCACTATTCGGGTGGACATCACGAAGTTAGTGGGTTTTTAGAAGGTTTGGAGTCGGCAGGCATAGATGCTCTGCCGATTTTTCATGCGGGTACAACGCCTTCTGGACGCATTACCAGAGAGACGTGTGAAGAATTGATGCGGTTGATGTTTAATGAGGTGGCGTCTGCGGGTGATGTGGATGGGTATCTCGTGGCGCCTCACGGGGCAAATTCGGGTGAGGGCGATGAGTACCGGGATCTGGATGGGTACTGGTTATCGCGTTTGCGCGAGGTGGTTGGGTCCGAAAAGCCGATTATTTGTACGATCGATCCGCATGCCAATTTGTCGCCGCGCATGGTTGCGGCGTGCGATGCGACGATTGCGTATCGCTCGAATCCCCATCTCGATCAGAAACAGCGCGGATTGGAAGCGGCGGCGCTGATGGTGCGAACGTTGAAGGGGGAGGTGGAACTTGCGCAAGCGGGTGCTTTTCCTTCTGTTGGGATTAATATCGAGCGTCAATCGACTTTTGCGCCGCCGTGTTTGCCGATGTATGAGTTGGCAGATGAGATGTTGAAAGAACCAGGTGTTTTGTCGAATAGTATTGTGCTGGGTTTTCCGTATGCCGATGTGGAGGAGATGGGGGCGGCATTTGTGGTGGTGACAGATGGTGATATGGACCGGGCACAGGTGCTGGCGAATCGGTTGGCGGATTATTTGTATGCTCATCGTGCGGAGTTTGTGGGCGAGTATATCGCTGTTCCCGATGCTGTGGATATGGCGGTGGGACAAGAAGGACCTGTTTGTTTGCTCGATATGGGCGATAATGTGGGTGGGGGATCTGCTGGCGATGGTACGGAGATTTTGCACGAGTTGCACAGGCGGGGAAATACTACGGGCTTTGTGTGTATTTTTGATCCGGAATCGCAGGAGCGAGCGAGGGATGCGGGGGTTGGAAATCGCGTGGTGCTGGATATCGGTGGTAAGACGGATGACTTACACGGTGTACCTTTGAGGGCAGAGGTGCGGGTGCGCAGTTTGCACGCGGGGAAGTACAGAGAATCTGAGGTGCGACACGGCGGACGAACGTCTTTTGATATGGGTCCAACGGCGATTGTGGAGACGGATACGGGTATTACAATTAGTTTGACTTCGCGGCGCGCGGTGCCCGTGAGTCTGGGGTTGATGACGAGTTGCGATCTCGATCCCGCCGCGTTTCAGGTGGTTGTGGCCAAGGGTGTGCATGCACCTGTTGCGGCGTATCAGCCGGTGTGTACTGCTTTGATTCGGGTGGATACCCCCGGCGCAACAGCGGCGGATATGCGAGGTTTTGAATACGAGTTTCGCCGTGAGCCGATGTATCCCTTTGAGGAGATTGGGGTGTGATTTTTGAAAATTTTATTGACGAATGACGATAGTTTGGATTCTCCTCTGTTTTTGTTTGCAGTGGATTATTTTCAGGTGATGGGAGATGTGAAGGCAGTGGTGCCCGCCGAAGAGCAGAGTTGGAAGGGCAAGGCGATGACGCGGTTTGGCACGCGTCATGTGGAACGGTTGGATGGATTTGCGTGTGAGACGTATGCTTTTTCGGGGACGCCAGCGGATTGCGCGAATTTTGGCATTTATCACGTGTTTGATGGCGACAAGCCCGATCTGGTGATTTCGGGTATTAATATGGGTAGCAATGCGGGTTTGAGTTTCGCGCTTTCTTCGGGGACGGTTGGAGCTGCTTTAGAAGCGAATATTGCGGGATTGCCGGGGGTGGCATTGTCACAGGTTTTGCCCAGACCTGTGTTTCGGCAGTGGGTTGAGCATCGCGCGATGCAGCCCGATGTGCGGGAACCGTTGTTGGAAAATTGTCGCGCGGTGTTGCACCGGGTATTTGCGTTTTTGAATGATCGGACAGATTTTTTGTCTGATTCCGTGACGTGGAATGTGAATATGCCGGCTGAACTATCTGATGACTGGCGCGTTATACCAACAGTGCTCGGGCATACGTTTTACACGTCGTGTTTTGAGGCATCAGAAGACGGTTATTATCACAATATCGATCAGCCAGAGGTAGAAGAACGCGCGGGCACAGATGGCGTGGTTTTGCGCGCGGGTCATGTGAGTGTTACGCGGTTGGATATTCGCACGCTGGGGCAATAATACAGGAGACTAAAATGGGCGATTTTGAAGGCGTAGTACCTGCTATTGCGACGCCTATGGGACAGGACGGACGGTTTAACGAAGGGGTGTTTCGCAAAATTGTAGAGTTTAATATTGAAGCCGGTGTACACGGTTTTTGGGTCGCGGGGGGTACTGGGGAGAGTGTGTTGTTGGACGATGATGAAAATATGCAGGTTGCGTTGGCGATTGTGGATCAATCGAATGGGCGTGCAAAAGTTATTATGCATGTGGGTGCGCCAACAACAGACCGCGCAGCGCGATTGGCCGAGCACGCAGCCCGCGTGGGTGCAGATGCGCTGTGTTGTGTGCCGCCGTTTTTTTATCGGCGCGATGACGACGATATTGCCGAGCATTATCGGGTTGTGGCAGGTGCTGCTGATTTGCCGCTCTTTGTGTACAATTTACCGGGGGCAACAGGCGTGGAAATTACGCCTGGGATGATGTCAAAAATCCAGGATCGCGTGCCGCAACTGAAGGGGTTAAAGCACTCGGCATCGACGTTTGCAAATGTGCGGACGTTTGCCGGGATGGGGTTGTCGTGTTTTATTGGCAATCATCGGCTGATGTTGCCGGCGATGACAATTGGCGCGTGTGGGTGTGTGGATGGACCGCTGAATGTGTTTCCCGAATTGTGGGTGGCGATCTGGAATGCGTATCGGGCGGGCGACTTGAAGGCGGCAAAAGCAGCGCAGGATAAGGCGTCGCGTGCTTATGAGATGTTGAGTGCAGGCGGCGGCTTTCATTCGGTGATCAAGGTGGCGTTGGGTGCGCGATTGGGAGTTGATTGCGGAGACCCGAGGCCGCCAGGGCGACCGGCGAGCGATGCACAACGCGCACAGATTGTGGAGACTGTGAAGCGTCTGGTGTAAGTGTGCTGGCAAATTCAGAGATAAATCAAATGGCCGATCAGACGATTTTACTGGTTGAAGACGATAGAGAATTGGCGGAGTTGACGCGCGATTTTTTGCAGAATGCGGGATTTGTGGTCTGGCACGATTCCGAGGGCGAAGCTGCTCGAGACCGCATTTTGGCTTCTCCTCCCGATCTGATTATTCTGGATGTTATGTTGCCGGGGATGAACGGATATACGGTTTGCCGGGAAGTGCGTCCAGAATACGAGGGGCCAATTTTATTTTTGACGGCTCGAGATGACGAGTTAGATGAAATTTTGGGTCTGGAGATGGGTGGTGATGATTATGTGACCAAGCCCGTGCGACCTCAATTGCTTCTGGCAAGGGTGCGCGCGTTGTTGCGCAGGACGGTTAAGAGATCTACGGCGTCAAAGCGGGTGGTGGTGGGGGATTTGATCGTGGATGCAAATCGCCGGGAGGTCAGGCAGGGTGAACGCGTTGTTGAGCTTACGACTTATGAATTTGATTTGCTCTGTTATCTGGCCATTCGAGCCGGTGAAGTGGTGAGCAGGCAGGATATTTATCAGGCGTTGTTTAACTACGATTACGATGGGTTGGATCGCAGCGTGGATGTGTACATTTCGCGCCTTCGCCAAAAACTCGGCGGAGATGGTTCAACATCTGTTTCGATTAAGACCGTGCGCAGTGTGGGGTATCTGTTGGTCAGCGCAGAGTGAAAGCGAGTGACCGATGAGAAAGCAATTTATCCGTATTTATGCGGGGATTGCCATTGTTTTGCTTTTGAGTGCGTTTGGATTTTTGGCAATGTCAAAACAGTGGGTCGCCTCTGTTCGGCAGGCTGATTTTGAGGACAAGACTCAGGCGCTTATCGCAATGGTTCGCGAGGAACTCGAGGCTGTGGATTCGGATCCCGTGGCGCAGTTGCTGGTGCTCAATATGTTCAGTCTGACGCATCGCATGCCCATTACGCTGGAGCCGTTGTTTGTTTTGCCCCTTTCTTCGGCTGAGAAAGACCGTTTGAAAGCCGGAGAGGTCGTGACTATTTCTATAGAAAAAAGATTGCAGACATACCAGATGGCACCCAATGGCGATGTTATTGTGTTGGGACCATACCTGCTCGCTGAGATGATCCGGTGGCAGGATAATTTGATTGAAGAAGGAGATGGTGAGGGAGATGGCGGCAATTTCTTTTTTCAGATTGACGTTTTCTTTTTTGGCATTTTGGTCGCGATTTTGTTGGGGATAGGTGTGGCGATTTATTTTTTAATTCACCCTTTTGAACGTCGAATTTACGCATTGTCAGATGCTGCCGAGCGATTTGGAAAAGGTGATTTGAGCAGTCGGTCTCCGGTTGGGAAGGGGCATGCCGTGGCGGATTTGGCGCGCAGTTTCAATGGCATGGCCGATCGCATTGAAGGAGTAGTAGATGGGCAGCGAGAGCTTTTAAGGGCAGTGTCGCACGAACTGAGAACGCCTCTGGCACGTATTTTTTTTCTTCTCAATCAATTGAAGAATAACAATCTGGTAGAGGATCATCACACGGATATTCAGCGTATTGAACGCTCGGTTTATGAATTGAATGATCTGGTTGAAGAGTTGATGGATTTTGCGCGATTGGATCGGGACATCTCACATCGCACGGAGATTGATGTTTGTGTACAAATGCGAGAACTGCGCGAAATGGTAGCAGAATTGCGCGGGGATATTTCTGTGGATATCGACAGTGAAAACCTGATGGTCTGGGCAAATGAGACGCATTTCAAACGCGCGCTTACCAATCTGGTTACCAATGCAGTGCGACATGCCAGGCACCATATCTGGATTACGGGAAAAAAAGAGGATGATATGGCTCATATCAGTGTGGAAGACGATGGCTGTGGTATTCCAGAACATTTGAGAGAGAAAGTATTTGAGCCTTTTTATCGGGTGGATGAAGATTCAAAGACTGGCGGCACGGGCCTGGGGTTGGCGATTGTGAAGCGCATTGTGATGCAAAATGACGGACAGGTGCAGGTAGAGAACAGGACAGAGGGTGGGGCGAAATTTACGTTGATGTTTCCGCTTGGAGAAAAAATAAAGATCGGAACAAGACGGGCAATGGATTTGTCAGAATAAAGAAACTATTACATTTACAGGAAATGGCAGATATGAAACGGTGTTTAATTGCCATATTTTTGATAATTGCAACGCTGTGGTGCGATGCGTTTGCTCAGGCGCAAAAAAAACAGGAGGAGTCGCCACCAGCTTTTGTCGATGAGGATGGCGATGGTATCGATGACCGCGTGACCTTCCGCCATCGTCTAAGTCAGCGATCTCGGGGAAGTGCGCTTTTGTGGGTGCTTTCGGCGCAATTGACAAAAGCGCAGCGGACGGCTCTGCAGGCGAGGATCAATGAATTACTCGAGGGAGGGGCAGAACTCCCTGAGATTAGAAGGGCTATTTTTGCCGAACTCGAGGGTTTTGGCGTAGATTTAACAGAAACATTTTTGACGCGATTAAGTGCGGTGTTGACAGAAGATCAGATGTCTGCACTTCGCAAAAAGGCCGAGGCTCTAAAAGCGAATGGTGCGACCTATCACAGGATTTACAGAGAGATACGCGACGAGTTGGCTGTTATGGGGATTAATTGGGAGGGGCAGAGACCCGATTACTCTGGTTCTCGGTTGACAGAAGGCGAGATGTCTGAACTTCAAAAAAAAATTGACAACCTGATTGCCGATGGTGCCTCTCGCGTTGAAATTCAGAAAGCCATTAACGCAGAGTTGGAAGAGATAAAGCGGCGCAATAGACGCAGGAGTCGCACTGCGGATGACCGCGGTGGTCCTCCGCCGAGATCACCTGAGAGAGAAAGAAGCGGGAAGCAGGGAAACTGAATCAATCCGAAAGGGGAAAAAGCGTTTCAAATATTTTGTCCGTTCGGTTTTGCCAACTCGCCCAACCCGCGCCATCGTTTACTTCGCCTCCGGTAAAGGTATAGCCTCTCTTTTTTAACAGTTGGGCAAATGATGCCGTGCTCTTGCCCAGATCATTTCCTTCCATTGGGCTTCGCAAGTCGTATTTTCCCCAGTCCAGATAAATATCTATGGGCATTTGTTTTCTTGCCTGAAAGACCAGGTCCGCATCTTTGGCTTCTGCGGTCTGATCCCAGGATAGGGATTGTATGCCTATTTTGCCAAATATGTCGGGGTGGGTAAAGGTGGCGTAAAAGGCCATAAATCCGCCGTAAATTGTCCCGATATTTGCCCGGCTTTCGCGGCTTTTGATCGTGCGATATGTTCGGTCGATGTAGGGCACGATTTCATTTGTAAAGATCCGATTGTACGCATCGCGGTTTGCCCCTACGTATTCTGCGTATCCTCCTCTGAAGAGAGAAGGGACAAAGACCGCGATTACGGGGCGCACGCGCTTGCCGATGATATTGTCCAGCGAGATGTTCATTTTCCCCAGGGACCACTGCCGGCGCGCAGCGTGGACATATACGACGGGGTATTGTTCATTGCTTTCATGATAACCCGCTGGGAGGTAGATTTCTAAGTTGCGCTGTCTCCCAATTTCCTCACTTTCAAAACGCATGGTGTCAATTTTGCCGTGAATACCGTCTCGTCGCGCTTTGAGATGGTCGGGAGCACGCCAGCGCGGCATGCCGAAATAGGAAGCGCGGCCAAAGAAGAGGGTTCGTATCTGTCGCGCGTTGAGCGGGTCGGGGATGGATCGCTGTAAGTCCAGTGTGTAGCGATAGGTGATGCGGGCGTCGGGTTCGAGTTGTGCAGTGGAATAGAAGAAGTCCGTTCCCTCAATTCGGTGCATGGGGTGGTCGTATCGCCGCCCTACGTGGTCACCAGTTATGGTGACTTCTTCCGCTTTGCCGCGATATACAAAATGCACGAGGTTCTCGCCTTCGAGGATTGGGAAGTTTTTCTGTTGTGCCATGAATTGATCGATCTGCGTTTTTTTGTCTGCGGATTGTTTTACTTTTTCGACAAATTGTGCAAAGCGCGAGTTTGGTGCGATGTCTTCTGCGTCTGATTTTGCGATTTGGGTTTCTGGTACGACTTCGATACAGGCGATTTCCGACATGCTGCGCGCGTAAAACCTGCCATTGGCAAGGCTGGCATGCGTCCAGGCAATTTCGTCGAAGAGTTTCAAACGGGCTGTTTCGCGGTATCCCTCACCCGAGGCTTGTGCGACGGCGAGGTTGCCTTCTTTTGTCATGATTACGAGGTGGTTATCCACGATGATGGGGAAGCCATCTCCCGGCTCGCGCGATCGCCATAAGCGGTTTCCGGTGTTTGTATCGATGCATGTGAGTATGCGGCCGTTATATCCAAATAGAAATTCTGCGTTAAATACCGCGTAGCTGTACGTTCCCCGAATGTGGCGCGTCCGCCAGATTTCCTCTGCGGCAAAGGTTTCGCTGTCGGCTCTCAGGCCGATTAGCATGCCGCCGTTTTTCACAAAATATCGCCCTTCGCCAATCTCGACGGGATGTCCGCTGGTATGCCCCGCGCCGGTCTGTCCGCGGTGTGCAAATTGCCACAGGACTTCACCGGTTTCGGGAGATAGGCCCGCGAGGTATTTGTTGCCAAAGAAGACGAGGTGTTTGCGGTTGTCAAAGGCGTACAGGCCCGGCGATTGGTAGTTGACCGAGTCGCTAAATGCCGACCAGATTAAATCGCCTGATGTGGGGTCGTAAGTCGAGACCGCATGTGTTCCTCCCGTTTGGACGATCAGGCGGTTGTCGTGTAAAATTGGGGATGAGGTAAAGCCCCAGAATGGTACTGTTGCCCGGTGTTTTGCGACGAGGTCTATCGCCCAGAGTTTTTCTCCTGTGTTTGCATCGAGTGCGAATAGATTTCCTCGGGGACCTAATGCGATGACTTTGTCCTGTGTCACTATGGGCGTTGATAGGGGACCGCTTTGCGAGCCGTAGTGTCCGAGATATGCGGTGCCAATTTTGTATTTCCATCGTTCTGATCCATCTTCTGTGTTGAGGCCGATGATGTAATCAAAGGTTTCATCGGAATACATGGTTACAGCGAGGTCGCCGAGAACCGAGATGGATGAGTAGCCTGCGCCGAGGGGTTTCTTCCAGACGATTTTCAGCGCGTAGTTTTGATCGGAGGGGAAGATGCCCGCATCGTTGACTCTGAAGTCTCTGTTGGGTCCGCCCCAGTTCGTCCAGTCAGTTTTCGCGTCTGCTGATTGGAAGAAGAATAGAAAAAGAAAAAGTATCTTCACGAGATTGTTCATGATCTTTCCTTGGTTACATATCGCCTTTTATCAGCGTCCATCCGCGAAAAACGCTCAAATTATTCGCGTTTTTTTCTGATTCATCCGCGTTCATTTTTGTCGCCAGATTTCCCAGACGAGGTGCGATAGCTCAGGGACGATGAGTTTTTCCATGGCGAGTTGCACAGCGCCAGATGATCCCGGCATGCAGAAGATCATGGTGTCTTTGTACACGCCTGCTACGGCGCGCGAGAGCATGGCGCCCGAGCCGATGTCTTCCCAGGAGAGAAAGCGAAATACTTCGCCAAATCCGTCGAGGCGTTTTTCGAGGAGGCTTGTGACGGCTTCATAGGTGGTGTCGCGCGCGGCAATGCCGGTGCCGCCATTGGTGAGGATGACGTGGCATTCGCCTTTTTCGGCGATTTGTTTGATGAGCGCGCGTATCTGATCGGCTTCGTCTTTGACTACGCGGTAAAACGCGATGCTGTGGCCAGCGGCTTCGACCATTTCTTTTATGATTTTGCCGCTTTTGTCATCGGCTTCGGTGCGCGTGTCGCTGATGGTGAGTACCGCGCAGGTGACGGGGTCTTTGGCCTGCTCAATGTGATCTGTGTAAGGCATGGGGAACTCCGGGGTGAAAGGATTATGATAGACCCATGGCGACGAGGTTGTCGTAGCTGATTTTTAGGCTGTCAAAGGGGTCGCGGTCATAGCAGCGGTCCTGTTCGACGATGTACCAGCGCGTGCCGGATTCGCGCCCGGCTTCAAAGATGGCGGGCCAGTTGAGGTTGCCTTCGCCGACTTCGGCAAAGCGCGTTTCGCGGCCTTCAATGGCCATGTCTTTGACGTGGACGAGGTCTATGCGGGTGTTGGCTTTGCGGATCCATTCGGCGGGGTCGCCTCCTCCTGCCTGTACCCAGTACACGTCGATTTCGAGTTGTACTGCTTTGGGGTCTGTTTCTTGCAGGATGATTTCAAGGGCGGTGCGGTTGCCGAATTTTTGAAATTCAAAGTTGTGGTTGTGATACGCAAAGGTCAAGCCCGCGTCGGCGAGTTTGCGACCGACTTCGGAGGCGTCTTTGGCGAAGCGAATATAACCGGCTTCGCCGTCTTCTCGGTAAGACTGGGGCAGGCTGCCGATGGCTGGATATTTGCAGTTCCAGAGGAGGTGTTCGTCTATGACGGCTTGCGTGTCGTCGCGCATGCGGTCAAAGCCGGTGTGTGTGGCACAGATTTCAATGTCGTTGTCGTCGGCGATTTGTTTGAGTTCTGCAGGGTCAATGGGACCAAAGCCGGAGACTTGCATGGCGTCGTAACCAATGGCTTTTACTTTTTTGACGGATTCGACGATGTCTGAGATGGTTTTGGTGAAGTCGCGCACGGTGTACATTTGCGCGGCGATCATGGTTGGCATTTTTGGCTCCTTGGATGGAAGTGTGAAGGGTGAAGGGTGAAACATAATATAGACAGGGCATGGATGCCAGAATTTTATGTATGGGATTTTTCTGGATTGTTGCGGGGTGAACGTTTATTTTAGGATTGTTACCGTATGGCAATTTGTTTATCACTGGCTGGGGAGAGATTATGTCGAATATGAAGGCGTTGGCAGAAAGGCAAGAGGAGCGCAATGATGCGCTGCTGAAGGATACGCAATTTCTCGGAGATGAGATCGCGTCCGATGTTCTGGGGCTGCATATTGATATTGCGACGATCGAGTCGCTTGGGGAAGCGGAAGACCGGGCGTTGACGGCGTTGCAGATTGAGGGCGCGCGCACGGCGATTCGGGCGCTGTCGTCGTTGGCTGAGATTGGGGAATTGGATCATCTGGGCGGGGGATTGGAGTTGATCCCAGGGTTGTTGATGACGCTGTCTGTAGCGGATTACGATACGCGTACTTATACGATTGAGCACGCGCATACGAGTGTCGGGTATTATTCGGCGCTGGCGGCGTTTGGTTTTGTGGAGTCAGAGTGCGTTGTCGAGCGGTTTCGGCGCGGGCTGGATTTTCCCGGGCATGTGGCCTGGTTGCCGGGAGGGACACAGCTCAATGGCGGGCGTTTGGGGGTGATGATTCCCGTGGCTGTGGGGCTGGCTTTGGGCAAGAAGGCATTGTGTGATGATGCGTGGGTGATTGCCCATTGTGGAGATGCGGGGTGGATTTCGGGGCAGGGGCTGAATGGTTTTAATGGGGCGAGTGTACACGGTGCGCCGATTACTTATGTGATGCACCGCAATGGCATTCAGTTGTCGGGTAGTACGGCGAGTATTATGGATGTGGATCCGCGAAGTGCTATTTCTGCGATGGGCGTGGAGGTGCTGGATGTTGCGTCGCTTCACGATAATGTCGCGCTTTATAAGGCTTATAGGGAGGGATACGGTCTCGCGCAGGCGGGTAAGCCGAGTCTGATTTATCCCACGGGGTTTTCCGGGGAGGATGTGACGTTGAAGACTTTTGGCGAGCGCTATGGGGTGACCGGGGCTGTGGAGGCATTTGCCGCGCAACACGATGTGCCGATGGATAAGCAGGTGTGGGTGCCGGGGTCACTGATGAGTTTTCGGGATACAGTGCCGATGTTGGAGTGTTTGTTTTTGGTGAATGATTTGCCGGGTGGAGAGAATCATCACGATGGGAGTATGCAGGGGCGCGTTGAGGCAGAGGTGCTCGATGGGGCGATGTTTGAGGCGACGGCTGAACAAGCAGGGGCGCTGGAAACGCTCCGGCAGAATGGGTCGCGCACGGTTATTACGAGGGCGAGGCCAGCACCCGGTAGTGCGAATTTGGAGATTTCCGCGGGGAAGGCAGCGGCGGCTGATTTGCCGACTGAGAAGGCGAGTCCGCGCGATGGTGCAGCGGCGGCTTATGCTCTGGTGGCAGAGGCGCATCCGGATCGCGTGTTTGTGGTGAGTTGCGATTTGGATCCTTCGACAAAATTGGCGGCTGCTCGGGCGCATTTGTCAGACGATCACCAGTTTGAGATGAGTATTGAAGAGCAAGCCGCGACGCTTATTGCCAATGGTCTGGCGATGAGTTCGCACGAGCCGCAGCTCAATGTGGTATCGACTTTTGCCGCGTTTTTTGAGGGGATTGCGCGCGAGGGGTTTGATATGTGGCAGTATCAGCGCAATTTGAATGGGGTGAATGAGGGTATTAATGTGGTGTTCCATCTCTCTCATGTGGGTGCGTGTACGGGGCGCGATCACTTTTCGGGCTGGGGGCTTGATTGGATTAATGTGGGGTTGACGTATTTGCCCTATTTGCACCGGTTTTACGCACCGGCAGATGCGCGTGTGGCGTTTTTGGCGGTGAAGGATATGGCGGCGCATTACGGCGGGCATATTATTGGGGTGCCGCGCGATTCGGGTTTGCCTGTTTTGCAAAAGCAGGATGGGTCGGGGCATTTGTGGAATCCGGGGGAGGCGTGGGAGCCGATTACGACTTTTCGCAAATACGACGGGGCAAGGCATGCGATTCTGGCTTTTGGCGCGCCGGCTTTTTTGAGTGCGGAGGCTGCCGAGGTTTTGCTCGCGCAGGGCAAGCCGACAGATGTGTATGTGGTCAATGGATTGCCGCTGCCCGATGGGGCGTTGAATGATGTGCTGAGGAATTACGAGGGTGTGGTGACGATTGAAGATGGAAAAATTGGGACGCCAGAGACGGGTTTGCGCGGGTTTGCAGGTCTGGTGGGGTCGTCGTGTAGCATTGCCCATGCGCATGTGGGGATTACAGATCCGAGGATTGCACCGTCGGAAGGTCTCGAAGCGACCTGGGCACATTTTGGGATTACTGCAGAGGCACTTGTTGAGGCGGTGGAGATGTTGTCGTAAATATGCGAGGAATTGATGCGTAAACAGATTCTGTTCATTCTATCAACACTCGCGCTTTTGATGTATCCGCTGTCTCTTTGGGGACAGAATAGTACGGCGGGTGATCAAGATGTTACCCCGGACTTTGATGGGGATGGTCAGGTTGGCTTCCCCGACTTTTTGGCGTTTGCAGGTCAGTTTGGAGCACGTCAGGGCGATGGGCGTTATGATGCCAGATATGATCTGGATAGCGACGGTGTGATTGGATTTCCCGATTTTCTGATTTTTAGCAGCAGCTATGGCAAAGAGGTATATAAGCCTGACGGTACAACGATGGTTGCTATTTCGGATGCGAATTTGCGCGCTGTTATCGAGGATAGTCTGGGCAAGGCGAGCGGTGCGACGATTACCAGAGATGATATGGCAGCTTTGACACACCTCAGGGCGCCGAATGAGAATATCAGTGACTTGACCGGACTTGAGTTTGCGATTGGTCTGATAAGTTTGGATCTTGGTACAGAGAGGGTGGGGGATAGGTGGGTCAACAGCAACAAAATATCCGATCTCTCTTCCCTCTCGGGTTTGACCGGTCTGAAAAGTCTGTATCTTACTTCCAACAGCATCCGTGATGTATCTGCGCTGTCGGGCTTGACCGAGATGGAATGGCTGTCTCTTTCTGGCAACCGTATCAGTGATGTATCCGTGCTGTCTGACTTGACCAACCTGACACAACTGTATCTTTCCTCCAACGACATCGCGGATGTGTCGGTTCTATCTGGCTTGACCAGTCTGGAAATTCTATGGCTACGCACCAACAGCATCCGTGATGTATCTGCGCTGTCAGGCTTGACCAACTTGAAAAGTCTGGATCTTGCCACCAACCGTATCAGTGATGTGTCTGCGCTGTCAGGCTTGACCAACCTGACACAGCTATATCTTTCCTCCAACGACATCGTGGATGTGTCGGTGCTGTCAGGCTTGACGAACCTGAAAAGTCTGGATCTTGCCACCAACCGTATCAGTGATGTGTCTGCGCTATCAGGTTTGACCAGTCTGGAAGAGCTGGATATTTCTAGCAATAGCATCAGTGATGTATCTGCGCTATCAGGTTTGACCAACCTGATAAGGCTGTATCTTTACACCAACCGTATCAGTGATGTGTCAGTGCTGTCAGGCTTGACCGATCTGGAAGAACTGTCTCTTTCTGGCAACCGTATCAGTGATGTGTCTGGACTATCTGGTTTGACCAACTTGACAAGGCTGTGGCTTTACGCCAACCGTATCCGTGATGTGTCTGCGCTATCAGGTTTGACCAACCTGACAAGGCTGTATCTTTACAACAATAGCATCTCGGACCTTTTGCCTTTGGTTGCAAACATGGGATTGGGTACTGGAGATGTGGTTGATGTACGGAATAATCCATTGAGTGCCATATCACGCAACACGCATATTCCAGCCCTTCAGAACAGAGGGGTTGATGTGCGTTTTGGCGCGTTAAAGCCCTCGGTGGAGAAGGGAGAACAAGACATTTTTCCTGGTATGATGGAATTTTTAGGGGTGAGGAATGGGAGAGAAAAGATGTGATTAGCTCATAGTGAGTGTCTGTTTTGATGAAGGCGCTGTAATGGGAAAGAGCGAGTCCTTTTTGACTCGCTCTTTTTTTTGCAAAAACAAAAAAAATGAAAAAATCTGATATACGAGCAATAATTCTAATATACGAGCAATCTTTTATAGTTGAACTTACAGACGCGATGGTATTATCATAAAAAGCCGCCGACAAGACCATGGCAAGTCATCTGTCAGCGGCGATGAATATCTCAAGCTGGTAACTTGAGAATACTAATAGACTTAAAATAATTACTCGAAGCTCCATTGTCAACCATTGAGATCGGAAGATGTTTGAATTGAATGTTCATTTGCCCAATCGAACTTCACTTTTAACAGCGGGCTGAATGAGTTATGGCACATAGTGAAAAGATTGTAAAGTTCAATGGCTATCCACAAAAAGAGATATCTTTTGAAAATACAGAGACGCGAGAAGCCCTCTCAACTTCGGGGATTGGGTTCCGGTTTGTGCGCTATTTTTTGCTCACCATTTTGTGCGTTGTGGGAAGCATGGTCGCGTTTATCTGTCTTTTGGGATGGCATCTGGGCATGGAAATCACGGTTGCGGGGCAAGGTCGCTTGCAGCCTACCGCGCGTTATGAAGTGAAAGCGCAACGATCTGGCTTGATTCAAACGGTTCATGTGCAACACGGGCAAGAGATTGCACAGGGGGATTTGATGCTGACTTTGGATGATACCGATTTACGCACGGAATTGGAGCAACTCGAACATGAACTGGCGATGAATCAAAGTCGGCGTGTGGCTCTGGTTGCAGAATTGCAACGCGAGCGGGCTGTTTTGGAGACAGAGATTGCACGGACTGAAGTAGAGTATGAGACCGCAAGTTTGCAATTGGAACAGGTTCGGCAAGAATATCAGATATATCGCAAATACGCGCCCTATCGCGAAGATGGGAGTGTGCGACCACCTGTTGATACGTTGATTCCCATTCGGGTACACCAGACGCGGGTACAGCGTGCAAAAGTAGAAATTGAGCGTGCAAAACGGCGGTTGGCTGCTCTGGACAATCGCAAGCAGGAACACGAGATGCTAAAACAGACGTATGAAAAATTACAGGTCAGCCATCGCCTTGTCAAAACCCGTATGGAACAGATGAAGATCTACGCACCCGTTGCTGGAACCGTGTTGACGCGCGATTTGGATAAACGCGAAGGAGACCGCATTGAGGCAGGTGAGGCCGTGATTGAACTGGCCGAATTGCACAGTTGGCAAGCTGAGGTGATGATCCAGGAAGTGGATATCCCAAAGGTGAAAGAGGGACATAAGGTGCGGATATATGTAAATGCTTTTCCACACATGGAATACAAGATTTTTGAGGGAAAGGTGACAGATGTGCCGAGAAAACCCGAACCCATCACACCCATGGGTGCCGGTCTTATGCTGGGTGGTACGAGCACGGTTTATCCGGTGAAGATCAGCGTGATAGATCCGCATTTATCCGATGGAGAGAAAGAATGCCCGCTTGCTTATGGCATGGGTGTGGAAGCCAAAATCGTGACAGAGCGCGGTCCCATTGTTGACTTGCTGTGGAAGAAGTTTCTGAAAACCGTGGGCAAAATTGGGCGTCCTGAGATTTATCGGTTGGAAGAATCTTCTGAAACCGCACAGACCAGGAACTGAATGATCCAATGCGTCAGATATTCAAAATCATCAAAATGCTCCGTCCTTACTGGCGGTTTATCTTTCAGTCTATCCTTGTGGGGATCATGGTCATGTTCTTGCAAATCCCAGGACCTTACATCACCAAGGTTTTGATCGATGACGTGTATCCCCACAAAGACTATACGCTCCTGATCTTTATTCTGATTTTGGGTGCTGTTCTCTCGACAGGGTTGGGATTTACAAGTCTATTAAGCACTTATTTCGCGCGTTACGTAGGTGTCAACATGGGGCTGGATTTCAAATCGCGATTCTATTCCCACATACAATCGCTGGACTTCAGCTTTTTTGACAACCGCCAGTCTGGTGAAATTATGTCCCGATCCAAAGATATGGATAGTTCTATCAGTAGCACCATCCGGATGGTGAACAGCGTGATTATAAACACGCTTCAGTTACTCATTTTTCCACCTATTTTGCTCTATATTAATTGGCAACTCGCATTGATCAGCCTGGCGGTGTTGCCTTTTGATACCGTATTGATTATGGTTTCAAAAAAATATCTCAGCAGGGTTTCTAAAGAAGTAACTGAAGCATCGGCTGAGTTATCGGCTAAGTATTATGAATCGCTTTCGGGCATTCGCACTGTGCAAGCACTGGGCCTGGAAGCTGCGTTTTATTCCAAGCTCACGGGCCTCATTCTGAGTGTATCCAAATTGCGAATCCGATCAACTCATTTAAGTGGTGGATTTGGATTTATAGGGTCGTTGGTGAAAACAGCAGGCACTTTGGCGTATGGCTGGTATGGTTGGACGCAAGTTCTGAATGGCAATCTTTCTCTGGGAAGTTATATGGCTTTTTCGGGATATGTGGGGTATCTCTACGGTCCAATTGGCAATCTTATCGGTCTTGTGGGGCAGGTTGAAATGGCATTGGTTCGTATCAATCGTTTTTTTGAGGTCTATGACCTGAGACCTGAAATCCAGGACCGTCCAGATATGCCCGTGTTGCCCCAGGTGCAAGGTGAGATCCGTTTTCACGAGGTGTGTTTTTCGTATCAAGAAGATCAACCCGTTTTGCGCGGCATCAACCTCCATATCCCGGCACAAGCCACCATTGCACTGGTCGGCAAGAGTGGCTCAGGTAAATCAACACTTGCTAAATTGATCCCAAGATTTTATGATCCGCAAGAGGGATATGTGTCTATTGATGGGTACGATATTCGAAATTATCGCTTGAAATCCATCCGACAGCAGGTTGGATTTGCCATGCAGGGCAGCACCT
>JAPOXY010000094.1:30830-35593 GCA_026706845.1 Gemmatimonadota bacterium | reverse complement strand
CTATTACCACCAGGAGCAATACGCAATACCCTTTAATCGGGTGGTCGATGGACAGACCCTCACATTTGAGAAAACGCTCCCCCGCGACACGGTCTATCCCTTTCTCCTCCGCGACAAGGAGACGGGCAGCACCTGGAACCTCAAAGGCGAAACCATTGCTGGGCCACTCCAAAATAAGACCTTAGAACAACTACCTTCCCATAATGCCTTCTGGTTTGCCTGGGCAACCTTCTGGCAGAATACTGGAATTTATTAGACGGACAATGTCCTTCTAAAATTTTAGACTCCTCCATGCACTGCTTTTATTGGCTCGCCCTCTTTATTCTTTTACCCCATACCGCTTACGCAGGTGCCTGGACACTCGCAAAAGGCCATCTCTGGGGCAAAATCACAGGCATGGCGCAATCGACAAATGAAGAATATGTGGCCGTTGGCGGCGCAGGTCGCGAACCCGATCTCAATCGCCTCTATGAACCCGGAGACCGCGCGCACTATCGCGAAAATGGGCACTACAATTCACAGGCACTCTTTATCGACCTGTTTTACGGCCTGAGCGATCGCATCGACATCGGCATACAAATTCCCTACTATCGTCGGGAATTTGAAAACATCAGCTTCCGGCCAGCGAATATCGCATCGGGTTTTGGTGACATGCGAGGGATTGCCAAAATCAACATTGCACAAACCCCTGTTGTGGGCACAATAAAATTTGGAACCAAAGCCCCCACAGGCAAGTTTCAAAACCAGGACGGAATTATTTCCGCAGGTGAAGGCCAGTGGGATTTTGAATTAACCGCACAAATCGGCCGATCTTTTTGGCCCTTTCCACTGTACGCCAACGTCGATATGGGGTACCGCGTCCGCCTGCAAAACAATACCACCAATTACGACCCTGGCGACGAGTGGTTTTTAAACTCAGAAATAGGTTATAATCCCATCGACAAACTCATCCTCATCCTCAAATTAGAGGGCATCAAAGGTAGATCCTCCCGCGTATTGGGCCTCGAACTATCCAGCGATATCAGGCGCATTACCTATTTCGCGCCCACGCTCCTCATAGGCCCCTTTCAAAACCTGAGCTTCGAAACCTCTGTGCGCATAACCGCTGGTGGACGCAACTTCCCCGCCGGTCATATATGGACCGCAGGGATTTCATACTCGGGTCTCATGGGCAAAATGTGACGCTACCCCGCGCTCGGGTTTATGCATCTATCCACAATGTACTCGTTTACTCCAACTCCAAACATTTGCAAAATAGCCATCTTTTATTTATCTTCGCACCTGAGCAGTTTGAACAGCGGATCGATTACCGCTGGGCTGTTTGTGGTAAAACACTTTATTAGAAAGGAAAAAAATGAGCATTTCCACGCCGCATTCTAACCCATGTATAAAATTCCTTCTCGCCATCGCCCTCTGTGTCCTTTTACCGCATACTGCTTATGCAGGTGCCTGGACACTGCAAAAGGGCCATTTTTGGGGCAAAATTACAACCTTAATTACATCGACCTCAGAAAGATATGACGCAGCAGGAAATACAGGTGGATTTGGACCAGCCGCTGCAGCAGCTGTATATAATTCACGGTCAGTATATCTCGACTTTTTTTACGGCATAAACGACCGCGTTGACATCGGCTTACAAATCCCCTTTATCAGCAATAAATATGATCACGACAATTTTAATTTTCCAGGTTTTATTGCTCTGGACGCATCGGGTATTGGAGACGTTCGCGGATTTGCCAAAATCAACCTCGTGCAACAAGATGTTGTGGCAACCCTCAAATTGGGATTCAAAGCCCCAACAGGTGCTTATGACGATGGGCAAGACCCCGCAGGTACGTATAAAAATGAGGGCATGTCCGTGGGATCGGGCCAATCAGATATTGACTTGATTCTGCAATTGGGACGGTCTTTCTATCCCGCTCCCGTTTACGCCAATCTCGACCTGGGGTATCGTTTCCGCATGGAAAACAGTACCAGCGGATTTAACCCTGGTGAAGAGATAATTTACAATGCTGAAGTCGGTGTCACTCCCACCGACATACTCCTCCTCGCGCTCAAATTAGAAGGCATCGCTGGCGCAGAAGGCAGCAGGGGGAATGACGATATAGGCATCACGTATCTTGCCCCCACAGTGTTCATTAATGTGCACCAAAATGTGAGTATTGAAGCCTCGGTGCGCATCCCTGTTGCCGGACGCAATTTCTTCGGTGGCCGCTTGTGGGGCGTAGGACTTTATTTTGAAAAGTAATCTGTAAATGCACAGCGAATAAATTTGAGCGGGTGGAGGTTTTGCCCGCTCTTCTTTTTTATAAAATCACATGCTCGCCACCCGTGCTTAAACGCCCGTGATCCCAGGGTGTAATCCATTCTTCGGCAATATCCATTCCAAATCCCGGCGCATCCGACGGCACCAGATAGCCATCTTTGGGCACGGGCACGCCCGGCATCCGCGCGACTTCTTCCAGGGGCACCCCCACGGGTGTACTCAAATGAAATTCACACAAGGTACACTCGGGCATCGCATAGCAAAAATGCTGTCCATAAGCCGAATTACAGCCCCCGTGCGGACTGCTCTTAATACCGGCGGCTTCTGCAATGTGATGAATCTTCACAGCCTCGGTCATCCCTCCGCACCAGTGCAAATCGGGTTGCACGACATCCACACAGCGATTTTCCACGAGTTGGCGAAACGGAATCCGCGTGTGGTGATCCTCACCCGTTGCAATGGGAATCCAGGTCATGGCTTTTTTCAATTGAATATGCCCTTCGAGGTCTTCTGGAAATAGCGGCTCTTCCATCCATTTCAATTCGTAGGGTCTGAGCCTTTCCCCAAGACGAATAGCAAATTCCACATCGTAAGCCATCACGGGATTGATCATCAACTCGGCATTCACGCCCACAGTTTCTCGCGCCAGGGCGACCTTTTCCTCCATAATATTTATACCCGTGATACCCTGCTCGTAATGCACGGGATTCGTAATTTTAAACGCCTCAAACCCAAGCTCAATCGACCAATCGAGATCATCGCCTGTACAATAACACCGAATCTTCTCGCGGGATGGTCCCCCAAGCAATCTGTAAACAGGCTGATCGAGCAACTTTCCCTTCAAATCCCACAGAGCCAGATCAATTGCACTCTGCGCGCAAGCGGACAACCCCAGCGACCCGTGCCTTTTGGAAGCCCGCCACATCATATCGTTGAGATGCTCTGTCGCAAAACAATCTCGTCCCTCCAATAGTGGCGCGTAAAAAGCATCGATCAATGCGGCAACCGGTTCGCCAAATCCCGTTCTGCCCAGGCCCCATGTGCCATCCTCAGCCGTTATTTTAACCCATACGCCCCGCCCGCCAATACCCGGCGACTTGCTCGGTACATCTGGCGGAAACTCCGGATATTTATTCATCGGCAGGCCAATCGGTGACGAATGCCGCCAACTCGAACGGCGGGCGGGCGTTATCGGTTTCTGTTGTGGAATGGAAACATTCACAGCTTCAATGGACTTGATCTTCATAATTCCTCCAATTCATGTATTGAGCATATAGCCAAAAATGAGAAACGCAACCCCGGCTCCCACAACACTACCCACCAAAATCTGAGATACAGAATGAGCCTGTAATACGAACCGTGCCCACGAAACCAGTCCTGCGGGAACAACAGCCCACCAGCTACCATAGAGCGCGACTACCACACCACAGGCAGCCCAAAGCCCCATAGCGTGTAAGCTAATTTTCCACTGCATCGTTATCAAAAACGCGACAGTGCTCAGAACGGCGACACAGACCATCAGCGCATATATCACAGGCGGCGAGTGTATGAGATAAAGAATACCAACACCCACCCAGGAACTCGCGCAATAAAATAAAAGCGGTCGCAGTCGGTCGCGGCGTTCTGGAATAAACAACTCGCTAATCTCACCTCGACGACGCATGTACAATACCACACCCCAGGGCGCGAAAACACTAAAAAACAGCGCGACCAAAACACACAATACAATCCAGGTACCCGAACCAGACGCCTCAAGGGATACCAGCACAATCACAACCCCCAGCACAAACACGGGATTTAAAACCCGAGAAACGCACATGGCAAATTTCTCTTTATCAATCATGAGTCTTCCCATCATTTTCAGACAAAATAACGAACCCCGTCCAGAAAATCAAAACTCAAGTTTTTGCTCTCGGATACGATACCTTGACAACACCTTTGCATTAAACTATTTTGCTGACATTATCCACTGATTTGGCAAAGGGTTAGAAAAGAGGAGCATAACATGACACCTGAAACAGCCCTGAAAACGCGGGAAAACATGCTCCGCGATGGGTACTGCGTCATAGACGATATTTTGACCGACGAGTTCCTCGAAGAACTGCGCGAAGAATCCGAGCGGTTAATTGCCAATCACATTGAGCATGAGGAATTTAGATATCAGGGTCAACACGTGAATGTGCGTGGTGAAGACAATCCGAGCATCCAAAAACTGCTGGAATGGGAACCATCGCGGCGGGCACTCGAACAACTGGGCTTCGGAGATTTCCAAACCGGTGGCGGCATCATCATCCTCACCAAAGAACCCAAAGGTCCACCGCTCTACTGGCACCAGGACTGGATGCAATGGAACGATCCCATCAGTTGCTCACCCTGGCCGCAGATCATATTTCTAAACTATTCTCTAACCGATACCGCAGTGGAAAACGGCTGCTTGAAAGTCATCCCCGGCACCCACCTCAAGCGCATCCCCCCCCACGACCAACTGGCGCCCGCC
>JAPOXY010000094.1:8638-30820 GCA_026706845.1 Gemmatimonadota bacterium | reverse complement strand
CTCCTGGAAGGCCCGTCGCGGCTACTCCCTTCCCGACGGCTCACCCGATCCCGAAGCGCATACCACTCCACGACCAACTGGTGCCCGCACACGAACAGGGCGCACGATTTATAGAAGAAACGCATCCCATCATGTTCAGCGACCACCCGGATGAAGTCAACGTACCCGTCTCTGCACGCTCGCTGGTTCTGGGCGATGCCCGCATCCTGCACTCTGCCGGAAGAAATTACACAGACGAGCGCAGAACCCTGATTCTCGCCTGGCACAGACGCCCCACCATTGACGTACCAGACTACTGGGAAGGGGATATCCCCGAAGTCATAGCCAACCGCGACCCCGATCAAAAATACGAGGGATCTCGCCTCCCCGGCAAATACCTCAAACCGTAAAAGAAAAGGCTAAAACATGCAAGCCACAGCACTCATCACCCATGAGGGGCCCACCTTTGCCTGCGAAAACATCGTCCTTCCCGATCCACGCCCCGATCAAATCGCAGTACAAACCCGGTATTCCGGCGTCAGTATCGGCACTGAATTTGCCGCCATCACCCGCAAGCTCGACTACGGTCCCTATCCCCTGTGTACGGGGTATCAGGCCGTCGGCACCGTCGAACACGTCGGCAAAGACGCAACCGGTTTCGCTGTTGGCGACCGCGTCTATTACCGCTGGAACCGCGTCTTCTCCCTCGCTACATCAGGTCAGAAAGTCTCTGCCAGCCAGGGCGCGCATACCTCTGCCGCAGTCCTGGACACGCAGGGACCGCGAGCCTTTGTCGCCCACTTGCCCGCTGACGTTGATGAAGCCGCCGCCAGCTTATTTGTCATGCCCGCCGTAGGCCTCAACGGCGTGGATATGGCCAACCCCCGAATGGGCGACCGCGTTGTCGTGTACGGCTGTGGCCTCGTCGGACTGGGCGTCGTCGCTGCATGCAGCCACCGGGGCTGTGAAGTCATTGCCATAGACCTGGAGGCTAACCGCCTCGACATCGCGCAAAAACTCGGCGCCGATCACCTCATCCAGGACGCTGAAGCTGTCCGCGACATCGCCCCCGACGGTGCCGACGTCGTCTTCGAATGCACGGGCATACCCGCCTGCATTGACCCGGCCATCGCCCTTTGCCGTACCCATGGAACCTTCATCCTTCAGGGCAACTACGGCCGCCACCCCATCTCTTACAATTTCTTACCGCCCCACGGGAAACGCCTCACCATGTACTATCCCTGCAACGATGGCGAAGCCCCTTGCCGTCGCGCCGTCATCAAAAACATGGGCACTGGCGTTCTTCCCTGGCATCACACCATCACCCATGAGGTCGCGTCTTCAGATGCACCGAAGCTCTATCGCGATATCCTCAACGGTGAAGACAAAAACATTATCGGTGCCGTCATCAGATGGTTTTAAAAAAGGAGCAATCACAATGGACAACTTAAAAGTTGGAATTATCGGCCTGGGCGGCATTGCCCGATCTCACTGCGATGCCATTGAAACCCTGGACAACGTCGAAATCGTCGCCGTTGCCGACCTCATTGAGGAAAATCGCCGCGAATACATGGGCAAATACGATATCCCCAAAAGCTATCCCTCCCACACCGACCTCTTGAAGGACCCCGAAATCGACGCTGTCGCCATCACCCTGGGCCATCAACTCCACCATCGCCTCACAGTTGATGCTTGCAATGCCGGCAAACACGTCCTGGTGGAAAAACCCATGGCCATCAGCCTGGAACAGTGCGACAACATGGTCGCTGCTGCAGCCGATAATGGGGTCAAACTCATGGTCGGCCTGACGCAGCACTACTACGGCACCAGCATCAAAGCAAAAGAAATACTGAACTCTGGCGCACTGGGACCCATCATCACCGCCGTGTGTTACATGTCCAAAAACTGGAGCTACGCCGGTCGCCGTCCACAGTACCGCAGCCGCTACCACGGCGGGGGCATGTGGTTGACCAATGGCGTACACGTAGTAGATCGCCTCACCTGGATGATCGGCTCACAGGCAGTATCCGTTTCAGCCTCTATTGGAACCCGCGCCCACTACCAGGCTGCAGATGACTCTGCCACGGCCTTCGTCCGCTATAAAAACGGCCTGGCAGGCATTGCCGTAGCCGTTGGATTTGCAGATGGTGCGCCCGACCACGAATGTCATGTCATCTGTGCAAATGGCACACTGCGCTTTTCCGAACACGGCGGAAAATACGTCAAAGTCGGAAAAAACAATCAGTGGGAAAACGTCCCCTTCGACGAGCCGCCCTCGACCATGCACAACGAGTGGAAAGCCTTTGCCGAAGCCATCGCTCTGGACATTGAACCACCCACCCACGGGGAATGGGCGCGTCACATTATGGAAATCCTGTTCGCCGCCGAACAATCTGCCATCACCGGTCGAGAAGTCGCATTGGAAAGCGGACCGGGCTGGTTCAACCAGCGCTCTGGCTCGCCCGTGACAACGCAACACGGCTGGATATGAAAATTTTATTTATCGCGCGGTATGGCCCCTTAGCTGCCAGCAGCCGCACGCGGGTTTTCGATTATCTGCCCCTATTGCGTAGAGCGGGCATCACATGTGATGTCAAAGTCGTGACTCCCGATGACCTGATCAAACGCAATACCAGAGGCATTTTCTCGCGTATCCTGTACTATGTGCTGTCTTATTTTCGCGCCTTATGGACGGGATGGACTTGCATTTTTACAGCACCACAATACGACGCCATCCTAATACAAAAAGCGTTATTTTCCTTTCCCATACCGCGCCTGTTGCGCCGGTACAAACACAAAATATTTTTTGATTTTGACGACGCTATCTTTACACTCGAAAACCCCAACACGGGATGGATCAATCGGTTGCGAACCCAACGGCGCGCAATGGGCGTACCCGCAATGCTGCAAACAGCACACTGCGCGATAGTAGAAAATGCCTACACCGCTGAATTTGCAGCCCGTTATTGTCCTCGTGTTTCACAAATCACGGGACCTATTGATACTGCGCGTTATATCCCTGAAAAAAAAACAGAGGATGAGAAAATCGCACTGGGATGGATTGGGAGCCAGTGCACAACGCGGTATCTGGACATGATTCGAGACCCATTGGCCGCCCTCGCGCGGCAATATCCCAATTTGGAATTGCGTTTGATTGGCGCAGGTAACTTTGATGTATCCGATCTGCAAATTGTGTGCATGGACTGGACGCTGGAAACCGAAGTTGGTTATTTGCAAACATTTGACATTGGCTTGATGCCCCTGCCCGACGATCCTTTTACGCGGGGCAAAGGGGGTTACAAATTGCTGCAATACATGGCCTGCGGATTGCCCGTAGTGGCCAGTCCAGTCGAAATCAACCGCGAAATCGTCGCCCATGGAGAAACTGGATTTTTGGCTGAGACAGACGCCGAGTGGATCGAATTTTTGGGTACATTAATCGAAAATAATACCCTGCGCAATCGCATGGGAGCTGCTGGCCGCGCCCGTGTAATCGCGCATTACGCACTCGAAAAAAGCAGCGAACAATTGCTGGCTCTTCTGCAGCGGAGCACACACCAATGCGACACGCTTTCACAGTAGATGTCGAAGATTGGTATCAGGGCATACCAATCTCCAATCAGATGTCCGCGCAAAGCGAGCCACGCCTTGAGAGAAGTTGCCATCACTTACTCGATATAATGGGAGAATACGATGTTCGCGGCACATTCTTTATCCTGGGACCAGTAGCACAGCATTATCCCGACTTAATACGCCGTATAGCCCGCGAAGGTCACGAATTGGGATGCCATGGATGGTCTCACGATCTGGTCTATGAAATGACGCCCGAGCGATTTCGAGAAGAAACACAGCGGGCTTCTGCTGCGATCTCAGATGTAACCGCGCAACCCGTAACCGCCTATCGCGCGGCCTACTTCTCCATTACAGCGCGATCATTATGGGCTCTGGATATTTTGGCAGAACTCGGTTTTCAGTGCGATTCGAGTATTTTTCCAGTACATAACTGGCGCTATGGGATTCCCGATTTTGATTTGGCACCGCGTATTGTAAAAACCGCTTCTGGGCCAATTTGCGAAATGCCAATATCTGTGCGCCAGGTGGGAAAAATGCGATTGCCCGTAACCGGAGGCGCGTATTTCAGGCTGTTTCCATATTTTGTGAGCCGTGCAAATATGCGGGCTGTGGCCAAACAGCGGCGAGCTGTGATCTTTTATCTACACCCCTGGGAACTCGACCCCGATCATCCACGGGTCGCATTTTACTGGAAGGCGCGTTTGACGCACTACGCCAATTTGAAAGCAACAGAGCCTCGATTGAGGCGATTATTGACCGATTTCTCTTTTTGTCCGCTACGCGAAATTGCAATGCAAATGAGAAAAGACGGATGAGGTCATAAGCCCCCATCTGCAAGAGGTGTGTTTCACTTAAGGTTTCTAATTGCCTTTAATCATTCGAGACCTTATATTTAGATGTTTTTGGGTGGGATACTGTGTCCTGGGATGTATAAAGAGTGGGGATTAATATTTGTTGGAAGATATGTCCCGCTCGGCAATGGGAAAGGAATAAATACATGAGGTTTTTGGTTACGGGCGGTGCGGGTTTTATTGGCTCGCATCTGGCCGAACGGCTTTTGAAACAAGACCACGAAGTTTATGTTTTAGACGATCTTTCAACTGGAGATCTGGACAATGTGCGGCACCTCGAAGGGAATCCGCGGTTTCAAATGAAAGTGGGCACAGTGCTCGACCCAGAGACACTCAGACCCTTAGTCGATTGGAGTGATGTCATTTATCATCTCGCGGCGGCTGTTGGTGTGAATTACGTCATCAACCACCCATTGCAGTCTTTGACCACGAATATACGGGGCACTGAACTCCTGTTGGAATTGGCAAACAAAAAGAAGAAACGAGTACTTTTGGCTTCGACCTCAGAGGTTGCTGGCAAGAAAAACGGCAAAGCGACATTTAGTGAAGACGATGATCGCTTGTTGGGACCAACAACCGTTGCGCGATGGAATTATTCAACCTCCAAAGCTGTCGGTGAAATGCTGGGATTGGCTTATTGGAGAGAAAAAAAATTACCCGTGATCATGGTCCGCTTCTTCAATGTAATTGGTCCCCGGCAAAGTCCAGAATACGGCATGGTGGTGCCCCGATTCATCAAGCAGGCATTGTTGGGACATCCCATTACGGTATATAACGACGGCGAGCAACGGCGGTGTTTTACCGATATAGAAGATGCCTTAGATGGATTGACAGCATTGATGGAACACGACCAAACGCCGGGCGAAATTTTCAATTTGGGCGGCAACCACGAGACCAATGAGATTTGTATCAAGGGCCTCGCTGAAAAAATCAAAGTGCTGACGGAAAGCGATTCACCCATTGAATTTGTCCCTTATGATAAGGCATTTGCAAAGGGTTCTTACGAAGACCTCAATTATCGCGTTCCCGATTTGACCAAGATCAAAAAATTAACGGGTTACAATCCCAAAATCAGTTTGGATACCACATTGCGGCGCATTATTGAATACTACGAATCGTGATGCCCGCTTTACTCTTTTTTACAAACGGCGTTTGCATTGCCCATTGGGAGGTGTAAGCGCCAATTTTTGTTATGAATCGACGTCCCAAAATACTCCACACCATGACCTGGCTTGCACCCGGCGGTGGCGCAGACCGAAATGTGTATCTTTCGATGAAGGACATGCGAAAGGATTACGAGATACACCTCGCCGTTGGACGGCAAATCGAGCGAGACGATTTGTTAAAAATAGACGGGGTTGCCGCGCATATATGTCCATATTTAGACCGGGAAATCAGACCCTGGCGCGATTTTCGCGCGCTATTGTGGTTCATGCGATTGATTCGCCGCGAGCGATTTGATCTGGTTCACACCCATGAAAGCAAAGCGAGTTTGCTCGGGCGCCTCGCCGCGCGACTGGTCGGCTGCAAGCATATCATCTACGGACTTCACGGTGTTGTTTTTAACGATCCAGTCAACCGCATCAAACGACAATTCTACATCGCGCTCGAAAAAATGACGATATGGGCTTGCGATTTGATCATAGCCGTTGGTCGAGATACAATTCGGCACTACCATCGGGAAAATATCGGCTGCAGCATTCCCCATCAGATCGTTTATAGCGGCATCGATGTTACAGAATTTGAAAGACGCTTGAACAACGTAAAAAAAGACGCATTTCGGCGCAACACAGGCATACCTGACGACGCGCCCGTCCTGGTCAATATCGGCCGTTTTTCATCCGCCAAAGCACAACATTATACCATTGAGGCATTTGCCAGATTGCAATGTCCCGGAGCCAGATTATTATTGGTAGGAGAAGGACCCGAGCGCGCAGCGTGCGAGCGGCTTTGCACCGACTTAGGCATCGCGGACCGTGTCATTTTCGCGGGATTTTTCCAGGATATTACACCTGCGTATGCGATTGCCTCTGTACATGTCCTATCCTCTTTGCGCGAGGGCTTGTCCGGCGTTGCTGTGGAAGCATCCCTCGCGCGGGTGCCTACAGTATCGTTCGAAGTCGAAGGCATACGGGAAATTATAACACATGGTCACTCGGGTTTTGTCGTACCACAAGGCGATATCAAATCGATGGCAAGGTATTTGGAAAAATTGATCGGAAATTCTCAGATGTGTCACACATTTGGAGAACGCGCATACCAGCACGCGATTGCGCGATGGGATCATCGCGTTATGGTGCAAAAATTGGATGCAATTTATCGACAAAGGCTCAAAAGATGAAATCGCGCAAAATGGGATACGATTCCGGCAGCAGTTCATCAACGCGGGCTGTGGGGCAGTTTTTTGATATTTATGCCAAAAATTTCGATGCGATCTACGGGCATACAGGACATCGAAGCGCGCTCGGCAGATGGGTAGATCGCACATTTCGGCAGGTGATGGTGCGGCGTTTTGAGGAAACGCTTCGACAAACAAAAAAACGGGCGATTCATTCTGTCTTAGACATCGGATGTGGCCCGGGACGATACACGGCTGCGTTTGCACTTCAGAAAAAAGAAGTCGTGGGGGTAGATATCGCCGAAGAAATGCTAAAAATCGCACGGGACAATATCGACGCGCTCAATGTAAGTGCAGACCTCGTTCTGGACGATTATCTGTCTGTTCATTTTGACCGGATATTTGACGCGGCGTGTTTGATGGGATTTTTTGATTATATCGAAGATCCCGTACCGGTCTTAAAAAAATTGGGTACAGAAGTGACGGGCGAGTTTTACGCGAGCTTTCCAAAAGCGGGCGGTTTTTTGGCGTGGCAGCGGCATATCCGATACCGCCTGCGAAGATGCCCGCTGTGGTTATACAGCAAACGAGAGGTTGAAAACGCACTGATTGCAAGCGGATTTGCCGGAGGCTACGAAATACGAGATTTTGGACGCGATTGGTATGTGGTCGTCCAAATGCAGAGCACAACTGACATCTAACTCGTGAAAGACCTGAGCCAATTTTTTACCTATGCCAAAAGGTCTCACATTTTTGAAATTATGCACCGTCGCGGCCTTTGCAATACTGGCCTGGATTGCTTCGGGCGTCTCATTATTAGACGATGATTGGGGCCATCTCAAATTGGCTTCTAAAGGCGTTGTCTTCGCTTTCACAACGGGATGGGAGGGACTGGTCGGGCAAGGTGGATATTATCGCCCAATGGTCGTTTTATCGTTCTATCTGGACTATTTAATCGGCGGTTACGCGCCCGCTATTTATCACATCCACAATATCGCGATTCACGCGGGATGTGCGTATCTCATTTTTTTATTCGCGCGATGCCTTTCCTCAGACTCCGCAGTGGCCTGGGGCACCGCGCTTTTGTTTTTTGTTCTGCCCATTCACACCGATTCTGTTTTCTGGATCGTCGGGCGAACAGATCTCTTGTGTGCGTTATTCTATTTAGGTTCACTGATTTTATTTTTAGAATATATGGAGCGCGGTTCTACCGGCGCGTTATTGGGACTTGCCGCTTGCAGTGCGCTCGCTTTTTTATCCAAAGAAATGGCAGTTTCCCTGCCTATCGCACTCGCGGCACTGGTCGCGTATCGCAAAGCGTGGAAAACAGCACAGGCGCGACGCGGATTGGCTGTTGTCTGTATCGTATTGCTCGCGTATTTTGGCGTCCGATGGCTCGTGCTGGGCAGCGTATTGGGAGGGACACCCCGCGTATCAATTATAGATTGGGCGCGCGACGGCGTGAAAGCAGTAGCAAAATTTGGGATGAGTGATATCTGGTGGCTGGGCATTGCATTGGTGGTCGTAAGTGGTGGAATTTTTATTTTTCAACATGGTCGCGGCATCCTGCGCAAATTTTGTCGCCCATTCGCCCTGCTCCTGATCTTCCTCCTCTGCGCAACCCTCGCCCCGGCATTGGGGCATTTGCACAACTGGTATCTGTATTTGCCCTCCGCCTTCTTTTGTCTGGGTATCTCTACTATCTGGCTAAATAAAAAACAGCCAATTCTCTGCTCCCTCTTTGCTGTTCTAATCCTGTATTACGGAGTGGTGATCGGGCGCGAGGGCTTTTTCTGGCGCGAAGCTTCGCAAATAAGTGAAAATGCGATTGCCAAACTGATGCCCCATGCGCGGGCAACCACAGGCACATTATTCGTCTGCAACGTGCCGTCGGCGTGGACACCTTCCGGTGCGTTCAGTGGCAAACCGCTATTTGCTTATGCGCTCAAAAATGCACTTGTCATGCGGTCATCTCAACTATTGCAAGCCGAAATTACAATGGTAAATCACGTCTGGCTGACAGGTGATTTTGCGTATCGCATTCACAGGACAAATACGGGGTTTGATCTGGCGGTTGCAAAAGGCGGCTTCTTTTCGTTTCACAGCAAGGGACGGGGACAAACACCGCCTTTTGAAATTGACCAAATCTGGGGGCATATAACGGTACACGCAACCGATTCTCTCTCAGTCGCGTTGAATATGCAACCAGAGGATCGCGTAGTAATTTACAACAAAGGTAAATTTGAGAAATTGTGGCCGTAAAAAAGGTGCGATCATGAAAACTTTCTGGCATAGCATCCCCGCAATCGCTTTGCTAATCGCAACGAGCATCGCACACGCGGGAAACGTGCGCGTGGTGGCAACGGGTGAAAATTGGGTAGAAGTTGTGGTGGATGCGTCCGATTTAGTCGTCACCTCAGAATCCCCTTATGATCGCATAGACGTACCGGGATGGATGTGGTTGTACCAGCCGGGGGCACCTGCTGTACCTGTGCGCGGTGCAACACTGGGCATGCCTTATGGCTCTCGTGCAGTCGTTCAAGTGCTCGATGCAAACTATGAGGAAATCGAGGGCCTGGATCTGATGCCAGTGCCACAGATGCAGTTGCTGGGCTCCGAACAACATCCGTTTTCGAGATCGATTTACCTGAAGGACGAGACAATTTACGACACGCCGGAGTTTTATCCCGGTACAGAAGCTGTTGTAGCACACACGGGCATCTTGCGCGACCAACAAATCGCGATTCTGTCTTTGCGTCCCGTGCAGTATGACCCCGTCCAGCGCAGACTTCGGATCGCACGAGAGTTGCGCGTGCGCGTGTTATTTGTCGCGGATGAAACGCGCGCCCCTATTCGGCTTTTGAGAGACACTGACGATTTTGAGCCCATCTATCAAAAGGGATTGCTCAATCCCGAACAGGCGCGCGCGTGGCGCGGGCGGCGCATCCGCGCGACAAAGCGCGTACTGGATTGGTACGATCCTGCGGCCACGTATTACAAAATCAGAATTTTTGAAGACGGTCTCTACCGATTGGATGCGCGCTGGTTTTCCGAATCCGACATTGTATTGGCACCGGGAGATTTGGATAGGTTGCAGATATTTTTAGACGGAAAAGAAATTCCACTACTCATAGAAGACGGCGAAGACGGCGTATTAGATGCGGGCGATGGCGTGCTGTTTTGGGGCGCATATCGGCGCGCGCCAGATCGAGATTTTGAAAGTGATTACGGCAAAGAGCGCGTCTATTTCCTGCGTATTGGTCGAGAATCTGGCTCGCGATATACACACGCTGAAGGTATATCTACTAACGAGGTCTTGACGCATTTTTGGTCGCGCAAACACGTTGAAATCGATTCGATCTACGAAGCCCTGGGACATGCGCGAAATGCCAACCGCGATCACTGGTTCTGGAAGCGCACCGCATCTCCGTCTCGCCCGGGCGATATGCCCACAGATGTCGTAATGCCCGTGCCCTTACCGGGACTGGCGAGTGGAACAAGTAGCAACGCGCAAATTCGTCTGGGCATGCATTCGCTGACATTGAATCAGAACATAAACCCCGATCACTACGCTATCGTACAAATTCAGGATGGACCGCTCATCGCAGAAGAGCGCTGGGACGGACAGGACGCCTATATCGCGACGGGAACAGTACCCATATCGGCATTGTCAGACACCACATACGTGGTATTGCGAACGCCCGGCGATCCCTCATTTCCACTTGGATCGAATCCCTACGTCGATCACGTGTATTTCAACTGGGTGGAGATTACCTATCCGCGGCGTTTTGAGGCCATAGATGGTATGCTGCGTTTTAACCCGGGCATTGTGCTTTCGCCCCGCGCGATCTCAATTCCCAACCTTGAACACGAGCGGGTTAGAGTCTTGAATTTGGACAAAAACAAGATCGTCGGCACGGTACAGGATGACGAGGGAATCAGATTTGAGATTGCTGAAGGCGGCGATTTTGTCGCAGTGGATGAAACATCCATAAAAACACCCGAAATCGCAGAACGCGATACCCCCTATGATTTGCGCGGATTCTCTGGTGCGGATTATGTGATTATCGCAGGTGCGGATTTTATGGATGCCGCCGAGCGTTTGGCTGCACACCGGCAGGAGCACGCGCATCGGCAAGGGCAGGAGTTATCGACACTGGCGGTCAATGTAGCCGATGTATATGACGAGTTTTCCTTTGGACAAGTCGATGCCGAGGCCATTCGCCGTTTTGTACAATACGGATTTCACACCTGGGAAAAACGTCCAGAGTACGTCTTATTGTTCGGGGAATTCAGCTTTGATTATCGCAATATATTTGGAAAAAATCGGATCGCGCGTCACAATCTTGTACCGGGTATGCCCTTTCAATCTCCCAATCGCGGTCTGGCATTTACCGATGAGTTTTTCGGGCGGGTAGATGATAATTTGTTTATGGATGTATTTGTGGGACGGTTCTCTGTCCGACGTACGTCGCAGGCCAATACAGTCGTGCAAAAAGTGATCACTTATGACGAAACACCGCCAGTACAATGGCACAACCGCATCACGCTAATGGCAAATTGGGACGCACAGGGGGGGACGTACAAATTTATCGCGCCGAGCGATACGCTGGCAACAATTGCGCACGCTATTGGCCTGGAGAATTTCAAGGTATATCACGATGCAGATACACCGCCCGAACCCAATGCCTCATCCCGAGAAGTTATTCGACAGATCAACGAAGGGCGCCTAATTGTAAATTTTATGGGCCATGGCAGTGCTTCATCAATGTCCAAATATTTTGCCGGAACATTTCAGCAAGGGGCATTCAATTACCTGAGTCAAATTCAAAATGCTGAACGCCTGCCTCTGTTTATCGGAATGTCGTGTCTCAATGGACTATACTGGGATCCTCGCATCATTAGTCTTGCCGAAGAAATGCTCAACAAACCCGATGGCGGCGCAATAGCATACATATCCGCGTCTTCCCTCTCTTTTATTCGCATTAACAATCAACTCAACACAGCGCTATTCCGGCACATATTTGAAAATGGCGTGCTGGCTTTTGGGCAGAGCCTCGCACTGGGCAAAATGAGCGAACTCGCAGTTCTCCCCTCGAGCGAACTGGGACTGGTGGGAATGAATTTGATCGGCGACCCCGCACAACAAATCGCAATGCCGCAAAATCCGGATTTTGTACTTGGCGATGCAGCGTTGCAGTTGGACCAACAGGGCGAACTGACCACAGGAGACTCGGTTCGGGTAACGCTGCGTGTGGAAAACTGGGGCATTTCCCCCGATCGCAGCGTGGATATCGTCCTGATTGATCGCAACCTGGATTCTGTGACAGTTGATACCTTATTCATGGCGGCTTTACCGCCTTTTGGAATACGCGATAGTGTGACAGTGCTCTGGCGTCTCAAAAATCGCCCTGGACGCCATATCTTAGAAGCGATAGCCGATCCCACCAATGCGATTGTAGAAGGCGATGAAACAAATAATCGAACAGAGGTAGAAATCGATGTCTTAGGTGCGTTATCGGCTGTACCATTCTTGCCATTGCCAAGTCAGACCGTCGCAAATGCTCAGGTGGTATTGGGAGTGCGATCTGGGGAACACCAGTTCCATCTAACGGGCGAATTTGAGTTGAATGCATCTGGCGATTTTCGAGATACCGCGACAATGCGCTCGGGCAGCGTGGCCACCGCCGAGGGCATCATCTTATGGCGACCGACGGATTTGCGCGCGGGGTCTTATTTTTGGCGCGCTCGATTATCCGATGGACAGACAACGGGCCCCTGGTCCGATGTGCGACATTTTGTGGTGACATCCTCTGTACCCGAACGACAGGTGGTATGGCAGCAAGACGGTGCTATTGCACTATCGCGCGGCACAGGCGAAGATGTCGTGTTATCGGATGGCGGTACTGTGGGGCGCACCACGTCTCCACCGCCGATCCGATTCAATGATGCCGAAGCTTCATTCTTGAGCGAAGGCGTGGCAGGCGCAGCCGTTTTGTGTACAGACGGAACATACCTGTATGTAAAGCGATTCTATACCCCACGAGACTTGTATCCCGGCAGCGATTTGTTCGCGCGCATTGGCACGGGATTCAATGGCACAGTCGCGGGACAAAATTACGGGATCGTGACCGAAACACCTATCCAGAGCATTTCTGCGACATTTCACAGCGACGGGTTTATCTACGCCGAACACCAAACAGCGCGCTCTGTATTGCGTATTTCGCCCGTCACTGGACGAATCGATACCGTTGAAGTACCCGACCGCTTGCTGGATTTGTTCCGCGGATTGCCATTTGATGCCCATGCGTTGATTACCTCCGACGGCGAGTTTATCTACAACGTGTCTGCAGGCGTCAATGGCGTACGGCGCGGCGGGTGGACCGTGCGCGTTTTTGATCCTGCCAATGCCTGGCGCATCGTGCGACAATTTACTGTACAGCCAACAGAAACGGGATTTGGATATCTGTTTACAGATGGCGCGATTGCCGATGGGCAGTTTATCTACCTGATCGAATACGGCACGGGATTGACGCACCGCGTGCGCGTGGTAGATGCACATACCGGGGCATTCGTCGAAGAATTTGAAAGCGATCAGGCTCAGACAGATATTCTGGGCGGGCAATTCGATTGGGTGAACAACGCGGTGTGGCTGGGGCAATTGCGCGGGGGCAGAGTATATCGATATCCGGGGCAGCACTTGCCCGAATTTGGCACCTTAACATCTGGTCCAATTGGACCTGCGGGTACGTGGCATACAGTAACAACGGCTTTATCGGGCACGGGCAGAGCCGAAGTGAATTTACTCGGCGAGATCGATAACAATACTTTTGCTCCATTGGCGCAATGGCAAAATTTATCACCTGGAACACAAAATTTGGACGGTATAGCCGTCCCACGGCTAAAAATTCAGATCAAATTGTACGGAGAGGGATTAAATCCATCCCCCAGCCTGCAAACCTGGACCACAACATATCAGCCACTTTCAGATATTGGCCTGAGGAACTTGCGGGCAGAACCTTTTGAAATAACGGAATTGCAACCCGTGCACCTCCATCTCGACGTGCAAAACCGGGGACCATTAGATCTTGCTCTGGGCACATCTGTTGCCTTTTATAGCAGCGCTCCCGCGTTGGGCCGTCTAATAGGGCGCGCGGCTGTACCTGAAAATAGCCCACTCGGACGACTCGTCCCCCTGCGCCTGGTGTGGCAAACCGCGCAGTGGGCAGGGCAACACCAGGTGACGGCTCGTTTGGAAAATTTTCAAGGAGAGTCGATTTTTCCCGGTCGCGAGGTAACACTTACAGAGCCAGTGCGGATTGCACCGAGTTCTGACCGCGATGTGCCGACAATTGAAATCGCGGCACTGGATGCCCTCGGCGAAGTCCGACCAGAAGATTATTTGCCCTCCCAACCGACATTTCGCATTTCCATGCGCGATACAGCGGGTATTGATTTGTCCAGCATTCGCTTATCGCTTTCGGGAACAGACGAAGCACAGGAGAGTCATTATGAGTCTGGAAAAATAAAAGACCGCGCCGTTACCCCCACGACACTGTCATTTGTCTATACCCCGGACGCCCTTGCCGATGGTCGTTATACGCTCAATGTCGAAGCCTCTGACAGGTTGGGAAATGGGCCTGCAAAAATTGCAATATCGTTCCAGGTCTCTTCAATATTGGCGATAGAGAACGCACTGGTCGCGCCCAATCCCGTATCCGATACGGGCCATTTTACATTCATCTTATCGCGTCCTTCAGAAGTCACCGTGCGAATTTACACCCTCGCCGGACGGCTCGTTCAGAGAATTGAAGAGCCATTTGCACGCGCGGGATACAACCAGATTTTTTGGGATGGGCGAGACGCCGACGGCCATGTGCTGAGCAACAATACGTACCTGTACACCTTGACCGCAGACAATGGCGAATCGCAGGCGCGGGTTAAAGACAAATTGCTTGTATATCGATAAAGTGAAAGAATTATGAAAATACTCGTCATAGGTCTGGATTGCGCGTCGCCCGAACTGATCTTTCAGCGATTTCGAGATGATCTGCCCACCATCAATAACCTGATCCAGACCGGAGTTTACGGCAATCTCAAAAGTACCATCCCGCCCATCACCATTCCCGCCTGGATGAGTATGGTAACGGGCAAAGACCCCGGCACGCTGGGATTTTACGGACTTCGCAACCGCGCCGATTACTCCTACAACTGTCTGTCCATTGCCAATTCAACGCTCGTGCATGACGATACAGTTTGGGACATCATTTCTACCGCGGGGAAAAAAGTAATCCTCGTCGGCGTGCCCCAAACCTATCCCCCCCAGCCAGTCAACGGCTGCCTGATAGCCTCTTTTCTCACGCCGAGCAACAACAGTTCCTATACCTATCCCGACAGTCTAAAAGCCGAAATCGAGCGCGTATCCGATGGCTACATCATCGATGTGCGCGATTTTCGCACAGATGACAAGGCGCGCTTGCTCCGCGAAATTTACGCCATGACCAAAAAGCGATTTCGGGTGACCCGGCATCTCATGCAAACCCGCGAATGGGATTTTTGCATGCATGTGGAAATGGGCACAGATCGCATCCACCACGGATTCTGGCGTTTTCTGGACCAAACCCACCGAAAACACGATCCCAATTCCGAATATGTGAACGCCATCCGCGACTATTACCGGTATCTCGATAGTGAAATCGCATCCCTGATTGACCTGGCCGGTACAGACACGGCCATCCTCCTCGTCTCAGACCACGGCGCCAAGCGCATCGATGGCGGCATTTGCATCAACGAATGGTTGATCCGAGAAGGGTATTTGACACCAAAAAAATATCCCCAAAAGCTCACGGCTTATGAGGATCTCGAAATCGACTGGACAAAAACCACAGCCTGGGGGGCGGGTGGCTATTACGCGCGCATCTTTCTCAACATTGCCGGCCGCGAACCAAAAGGCATTGTGCCCCCCGAACAATACAATGTCTTACGCGACGAACTTGCAAAAAAAATCGCGGATATTCCCGATGACAAGGGCAATCCACTGCCAACGCAGGTCTTCAAACCCGAGGATATTTACAACACTATTAACAATATCCCGCCCGATCTGATCGCCTATTTCGGCAACCTGCACTGGCGTTCTGTTGGCACAATAGGCCATCGCGCCATCCACACCCTTGAAAACGACACCGGGCCAGACGATGCCAACCACGCCCAACACGGTATCTTTATCCTCAAAGACGGCACGCACACCGGCGAAAAATACAACCTGGAAATACGCGACATCGCACCAACTATCCTGGGCCTCATGGATATCCCTATCCCCACCGACATGCAAAGCCAGGCAATAGTCAACGCACCCTCAACACCCGCACCATCAGATGCACATCCTTCACACACAGGCGACGAGGTCTATACAGAAGACGAAAAAAAAGCACTCGAAGATCGGCTCAGAGCGCTGGGATATTTATGACTGGCCACTAAAAAACCCGAAAACGCGCGGGCAACGACGGCATTCCACTGTCCTGCGTAGCGACAAAACCGCCAACGGCATTGGCTTGTTCGGCGCATATCTGCATCGGTGCGCCAGCGAGTAAATACATGACAAATGCCGCCGTAAAAGCATCGCCAGCACCCACCGTATTCACGACCTGTTGTCTTTTTCCCATCGCCTGACAAATCCCACCTTCACTCAAAACCCGACATCCCCGTTCTCCCAGCGTCAAAATCACACATTGCAGATCAAAACGCGCGAGAATACCTGCCAAAAAAACATCCACATCTTCTTCCCCACCCACATAATCGCGCAGCAGGACCACTTCCTCATCATTTAACTTCAGCACATCAGCGCGTATTAGAGATTCCCGCACAATCTCATCAGTGTGATAGTGCTGCCGAAAATTGATATCGTACACACGCAGGCAATCCGGCGACGCCGCATCCAAAAAATTTGTAATTGCCCGACGGCTCTGCGCCTCGCGTTGATCTATCGTCCCAAAATACAAGGCGTGAGCAGATTGCGCTATCGGTGCCAATTCTGAACACCATGTAATCGCATCCCACGCCACGCCTTCGACAATTTCATAAGTGGGTTGCCCATCGACAAGGGTCACGTTCACACTACCCGTTGGTCGATGGGCATGCACCTGCACGGCATCTATCGCCACATCTCGTCCGCTCAAAATCTCAAGAGCTGCCTTGCCTCGCGCATCGTCTCCCACACAACTCACCATAGCAGAACGCGCGCCCAAAGCAGCCGCGTGCACGGCAAAATTTGCCGGCGCCCCTCCCAATCGCTCCCCATCGGAAAATACATCCCACAACACGGCACCGATAGCGACTACACAAGGCGAATCGCGGCGCATTACCGCGACACCTTCACAGCCTTCTTTGCAGAAGCCGAGCGATAAGCGGCCTCGGATAAACGGGCGACCTGCAAAGCGAAATCCGGCGGCGAATATCCCGCGCCATCGTTGCGGATCAGATCAAAAAATGCCTGATCGGGCGTCGTCTCCTGAATGTGTGATGGAATTTCAATTGGTTTGTCATTCAGCAAAACCGATTGCACCTGCCACCGGTGCAAATGGAATACCAGGCAGCCCTTGCTTCCGTGAATGGCGATTCGCTCATCGTGATGCGCCGCATTGCCAAAGGTATTCAGCGTACCCGCCCCACCGCCTTTGAAACGCACATTGACCACCATATTGGTATCCACGGCTTTTCCCGCATTCTCCGCAAAGGCCGAGACTTCCACAGGCTCCAATCCCGTAATCCACAACACGGAGGCGACAAGATGGCTACCCGTATCCATAAACATGCCGCCCCCTGACAGTTCGGGATCCAAACGCCAGCCGCGGATACTTCCCCAATTTTGCGTCACATAAGCAACTACACCGCGCAACTCTCCAAGTTCACCTTGCCGAATCAATTCACGCGCATAAACGTGGGGAGCCATATAATTGCGCTGGTAAGCCACCACCAGATATAACTTCAATTTATCCGACAAATTGATCAGCGACTTGGTCTGCCGAGACGCAACAGTAAGAGGCTTCTCAACCAGAACGTGCAAGCCCTTTTGCAAAGACAGGCGGGCGTGCTCATAATGCAGCGCGTGGGGCGAACTGATCAGCATGGCATCGAGAGCCTCATTCCGCACGAGTTGGCGATAATCTTCATAAAACGACGCCTCACTGCCCCACGCCTCCATTAATGCTTCCGCCTGGCTCTCATCGGGATCGGCCACGCCGATAATCTCCACGCCGCCATCTGCTTTCAAACGGGGCAAATGCGCTCGTTGCATGTTGCCGCCACATCCGATCAAACCGAGGCGAATTTTCTCTTTTGACATCGCGCAGAACCTCCCGGTTTATAGTGAGTAATATTTTTTTTAAGCCGCCGATTCAGCCACCATCGTTACTTCTTTCCTGCCTTCTAACCCAGAGATCACTGGAAATGTGCGCGATGAATCCTTTCCCCGCGCCATATAACGCACAGTAGGTGGGAAATAGGCGTAGAGTGCCGTATGCCTCGGGCGAGGTGAGTTATTGGGACCAGAACCGTGTACACACAAACTGTGAAACAGGAGGGCTGTTCCCGCCCTGAGTGGCACCTCAACAGCCTGTGACAGATCCAAATTTTTTCGATCTGTCAACTTTGCATCTTGAGGCCGCGCAATATCGCCCCATTTCTGCATGCCCCACTTGTGACTCTCGGGAATCACTCGAATGCACCCATTCTCCGAACTGGCATCCGTCAATGCAATACTCACCGTGACAAGCGCGGGCGGCTCCATCGGCCAGTACGCCGAATCTTGATGAAAACCATGTGAAGACCCGTGAAACGCAGGCTTGAGCATAAGCGTACTGCGAAACAACAACAAATCGGATCCAATCAAATTCTGAATCACAGGCACCAGTTTGGAATGTGCAGCCAAATTCTTGAACACATTGGAAAAATCGCGCGTCTGTTCGATCTTGCGCAACACGGGCAAGCCATTTTGCTCTTTGTCCTTTGCATAAGGCTCGCGCTGAAAACTACCCGAACGCTTATCGCCCTCAGATGCCAACTCTGCTGCCAGCACGTGTAATTTGTGAATCTCTTCTTCACACTCTGCCAGTTCCTCTGGCGACACCACATCTTCAACAACGAGATAGCCCTGGTCGTAGAAAAATGCTTTCTGTTCTTCAGGTGTCATCTTTATGCCTCCCCAAAAATTGATGAGATAAATCATAATACTATAAATACTTGTGTCAAGCAAAGAAAAAGGGCGCCAGTCTGTAACCGACGCCCCTGGTATTATATTTTCTGTAAAAATCTGTAAAAAATCCGCCTTTATTGCGAAGGGCGGGGCAACACCACAAAACCCACCGAATCCACAGACGCCGATCCAAAAATCCCTATGCCCCCATCAACGTTAAACAGCGGACGCTCGAAATTGTCGCCCGCCAGGCCGCCAGGCTGAAACGCATTTTCACCTTCATCTTGAAAAAACTCGGGCACAGAGCGAATCAGATCAAACCAGTTTTTGTCAACCGCGTAAATATGCACCACATGCCGCCCGGCAAAGCCCACAATAAACCAGGGCATACGCAAATTGCCATCTGGGGCTTCCAATGCAGGCGAACTGCCGTATCGTTCAAAATCGTATTCGTCAAACAAATCGGAATCAACCAAAAAATCCGATGAGTGATCCAGACTTTCAATGGCAATCTGGTAGCCGCTTGCGGGAAGGGGATCAAAGCGCATCTCCAAAAGCCCCAGTTGATAGGAAAGTCGGTTTTCAGGCGCGTCGAACACCGCGCTATCTTCGTATTTTTTCAACTCGCGGATCACCTCGAGCGTCTCGTCATCTAATAACACTGCCTCCCGAATATTCAATCTCCCGGGCGTGACCGTCTGTGCTGTAGCTTCTCTTCCCTGTGATCGTACGCGCAAATGATAAGTTGTATTTGGCAAAACGAGCGGGGCATTGAGCGGGGGGCGATAAGACCCAGTGGAAAAACCCGAACTCGGGCGGTACATAAACGTCTGTTCCCCCTGAGAGATCACGACCTCGGCATCACCCACACCTGCCCAGCGTTTAGAATATCCCACGTTTGCTTTTACCGTCTCACTAACCAGCACCTGAGGCAGGGGATTATCGACAATCAACAGCACATCCACAACCAGAACACCCGAGGCATCGGGACCAAAAAGACTCGACGGATCGCGCTCGGCCTTGCACCCCACCAGTGCGATCAGGCAGCCCATCATTAAAACGAAATATTTCATCACAATCCTCTTAAAAATTAAAATTAATCCCAAGCGTTGGCACTATAGGCAACATCTTGATCACATCTGGATCAGACTCTTCAAAAATGACAAACCACTCATTGCGCCGATTAAATACGTTAAACACCTGGACATAAAATTCCCCATTCACATCAAATGTTCGAAACCGCACCTTCACATTTAAATCCAATCTCTGATAGGGCAACAAGCGAGCACTGTTGCGATCTGAAGGAAGTACCAGGCTGTCGATTTGCCAGCGGTGAAGCAGTGCGGGCGAGCGCAATGAATAACGCGCAGACGCAGGTGTAAATGCCTGCCCCGTGCCATAGACGTAATTCGCCCCAAGCGACCACCTGCCCAGGCGATAATTGCTCACAAAAGACACATCGTGACGTCGGTCGTATTTTGGGGGAAATGTCTTGCCCTGATTGAGTTCGGCAAATGTGCGACGCGTCCATCCCAGCGTATATCCAATCCATCCCGTCAACCTTCCGGTGCGACGCTGTAAAAAGACTTCGACGCCAGTTGCATACCCGGTCCCCCCACTCACAAACGTATCCTCTACGGTCGTCGCATCGATATCTACGGCAATGCGATTGTCCAGCACAATCAGATTCGCCATATCGGTATAATAGGCTTCCACAGTAGCCTGGTAACGCTCGGAAGGTTCCCACTCCACACCGACAACCCCCTGCCATGATCGTCCGGGTTCCACCGACTCGTCCAGCGGCACCCAGTAGTCACCGCCGCTAAACAACTCGGTGGTCACCAATTGCAAATACTGGTGAAATGCACCGCCAGCCGCCTTCCAACGCCAGTTGCCCATGCGGTAGCTCATGGACAAACGAGGCTCAATTTGAACGCGGTTTCCCTCGCTGAAGTAATTGCCCCGCATGCCCAAACGAACATCGGTTGACTTGCCCGGCTGCCAATGATCTTGCACATAAAGCGATAGCAAATTGGGCTTTTCACGCAAGTCGAACTGGTCATCCAGATTAAATTCCTGAATAAATTCAAAATTGTAATGCGTTGCCAAAAAGCCACCACTGATGGCGTGGTCGCGCGCGGCAAACCAATCCACATCTCCCTTAACTGTAAAATCGCGAATGCTGTTGGCAAATAGAATGGGCGTATCGAGAAAATTCAGTTCTGTCTTGCTGGCGTAATGGCTGCTCGCCACCACAAAATTGCCAAATAGCGCGGGCGAAAACACATGCGTCCACTTGCCCAAAAAAGCCGTATTCCCCCATCGGATGCCGAAAAAAGCATCTTCGCCAATATCAAAAGTCAAATTGTCTCGACCCAAATACCCACTGATTTGCATTTTGTCATTATCTGAAAAATCCTGATTGAGCTTGGCATTCAAATCGTAAAAATAATACGTGGGAACATCTGTTTCTTCATCCCGGATAAAAGACAATAGCGGATCGATATAAGTGCGCCGCCCCGACACCATCCACGACCCCTTTGGCGTTGGGCCTTCGAGTGTCAAACGCGCAGCAATAAGACTGACGCCTCCGCTGGCATCAAATCCCTTGCGATTGCCGTCCTTATTGTGTACGTCGAGCACAGATCCCAAACGACCGCCGTATTTCGCTGGATAAGCCCCTTTGTGCAAACTCATATCCCGAATGGCATCGGGATTAAAAGTGGAGAAGAAGCCAAATGCATGCGATGGATTGTAAAGCGGCATTTGATCCAACAAAATCAAGGTCTGATCCGGGCCGCCACCGCGGATATAAAGCCCCGAACTGATATCCGACGCGGCCTGAATACCCGGCAAAAGGTGTAGTGAGCGCAAAATATCCGTCTCGCCAATGGATGGTAGCTCACGGATTTTTGCCGTTTCTACCTCGACAAAACCCGGCTGAATGAGCTGCTCTTCCTCCTCTCGCTTGCCCTCTACCACGATCTCCTCCACGACTATTAGCTCGGGTTTGAGTTGCACATCGAGCCGCCTTGTTTCGCCCGCACGAAAACTCAGCGTATCCTGAAAACTGATATATCCGATATAAGAAATGGTCAACACATAGGGGATATCCTCAGAAACGCCTTGAATGGCGTAATATCCATTCACATTGCTCAGCGCAACAATGGGCCTATCTGGCCCTTTTAACATCACGTTCGCATAGGGCAGCGACTCGCCATTACTCTGATCCGCAATAAACCCACTCAGCG
>JAPOXY010000094.1:0-8612 GCA_026706845.1 Gemmatimonadota bacterium | reverse complement strand
AACAGCAACAGCAGCAGCAGCAACAGCAGCAACAGCAGCAACAACAGCAACAACGGCACCCACAAAAACTTCATTATTGCTCCTTTTAATGACTTGTGAAATACATAGTGTATAACACCTATCGCCCGTCATCGCGTCACCAAATACTCCTTTTGGTGGCAACAACTTCCGACTCTTGCTGGGCAATTAACCGGATACGCTCTTGAATACGCGCGAGAATTAACCGCAACCGATCTCTATCGGCATCTGATAATCCGTTATTGCGCCAGGGATCATCACCACTTCTTTTTTGCTTGGTCATCTGCACATTGATCTCTTGAGTAAAAAAATCCATCACAACCGAAATGCGCGTGCGCCGCGAAACATCAAAAAAAGTCTGACTCGCATAACTCGACTCATGTCGCCAGCCCGTCGTGACCACCCCGGCCATGGGATCAACCGTTTCTACCGTATAGCCTTCTTCGTGCAAAATAGTCACAGTGGCATTGGCAAATGCCACGGGCGAAATTTTTTCCACCGACCCTGAGATCGACACGGGATCGACCACATTGCAACCCAGCGCAAAACCCAATAAAAGAAGAATCGTAACGTATTTCATACTGTCCCTCCGGCTAAAAGTTCCAGATTATCCGGGAAAACCTGCTCGTGTTGAACACCGCACTCCCTACTAACTGCAACTCCTGTGCCAGATGGACTCAAACTGTAAAAAAAAATTATAACATCATTATTTTTAATATGTTATAAAAGTTCTCCGACCTAAAAATTCCTAAAAATAAATGTGGCAAAAATTCACACTGTGAGTCAATACCACACAGTCGCGAAATACAATATCGCATTTTACGCCAATAAAAAGGGCTTGTATCAGAGCGACACAAGCCCTTTCTTTATGGAGCCATCCAGCGGATTCGAACCGCCGACCGCCTGATTACGAATCAGGTGCTCTACCAGCTGAGCTAGGATGGCTCTAAACTATTGAAAAATAGGATTTTAAAAAATATAATCCTCATCTCAGAAGAAAAAAATACACAAAGCTCTAAAAACTGTCAAGCAGGAAACAAAAAGGAGGTACCAATGAAATTTGTCGTCGCTGTCGATTGCGAAGGCGTAGCCTGTGGCGTGGGATCACCGGGCGCGTCCCTGAACTCTTCTCGGAATTTGGAGTTCGCCAAATTACAGGCCACGCGAGAAGCGGACGCGGCTGTCCGCGGATTATTTGCAGCCGGTGCAGAACAGGTCATTGTATGGGATAATCACGGCGGGAGCTTGAATCTAAATTACGACCTCCTGGACGAGCGGTGTGATATCGCGCTCGGCGTGGGATTTGAACACCGGTTTCCCGGCATGGACGAATCATTTGATGGCGTAGCGCTGGTCGGCTATCACGCTATGGACAATACAGTTGACGGCGTGATGTGTCATACCTTTAATTCGGCGACGTATCAATGGATCAAGATCAACGGACGAGAAGTGGGAGAGATGGCCATAGATGCGGCCGTTGCGGGAGAGCGAGGAGTGCCAGTCATTTTTGCCTCGAGTGACGACAAGGGAACCGCGGAAGCCGAGTGTTTTTTCCCGGGCGTCGTCACAGTCACGACCAAACAGGGGATGGGATGGAATTGTGCCGTAAGCAAACACCCCAAACGAGTGGTAAATGAAATCCATGAAACGATCCAGAGCGCCGTAGCCAAACGCAATGCCATAAAACCCTTTGCATTTTCATCTCCACTCACCATGGAAGTGCGCTATAAACGGTTTGAATCCGCGCAGTCGGCCAGCCGCGGATTTTCCGGCGCAGAGCGCGTTGATCCCTATACCGTGAGGCGAACGCTACAATCCATCCAGGATTATTATTGATAATATGCAAAAGCACGGGAGAAAAAAATGAAAATTCTACTCGCAGCCTTCAAACAAGAAACATCCAGCTTTAACCCTGCGCGCACGCCCTACGATATGTTCGACGTGATGTTTGGCGATGAATTACTCGCACTGCGGGGCAGCAATACCGAAATCGCTGGCGCGCTCGACATCTTTGCCGAACGCGAGGACATTGACTTAGTACCCATCTATTCGGCATCATCTGTATCCGGCGGGCCAGTCGCCGACGCAGACCTCAACAGGCTCATGGACGAACTGCTCACAGGCATCCGCAACAACGCACCCGCTGACGGGATGCTCATGGTCTTTCACGGCGCAATGGCTGGCGAAACCGAAGTCGATCCCGAAGGACATGTCCTCACCGAAATTCGCAACATCCTTGGCGATGTGCCCATTGTCACCACCTATGATCTACACGGCATCATCACCGACCGCCTCATCGCGCAATCCGACATTATGGTCCCCTTTCACACGTATCCACACATCGACATGTACGAAACCGGGCAACGGGGGGCGCGCAACCTGCTCGCCCTTCTCGATGGCAATGTCAAACCCACCGTCGCGCACATCCGATTGCCCATGCTCGTGCGAGGCGACGAACTCATCACCAAAACCGGACGATTTGGTCAGGCCATCCGCTGGTGTCAGGAAATAGAAAACTCCGAAGGGGGCCTGGGTAGCGGGGTCTATATCGGCAATCCCTTCACCGATGTACCCGACCTGCGCTCCAACGTCATTGTCTTTACCGACAACGATCCCGAACGCGCACAACGCGAAGCCAAACGCATCGCCCAATACATGTGGGACAATCGCGACCATTTCACCGCACCACTCACTGCGATTCCAGACGCCATTCGCCTGGCTGAAGAAACTCAGGGCCTCACCGTCTTTTCCGACGCTGCCGATGCCACATCTTCGGGTGCATCTGGCGATAGCAACGCCATCCTCAAAGGCCTGTTTGAACACAATTATCAGGGCCACGCACTCCTGCCCATTGTCGATCCCCCCGCTGTTGAAGCGGCCTTTCGCGCAGGTGTGGGTGCCACCATAACCATTCCCATTGGCGGTGCCATAGACAAAGCGCGTTTTTCCCCCCTTGAATGCCAGGTCTATGTCCAACTGCTCACCGATGGGGCATATATCACAGGCACGGGCACATCGGGACATGCGGGCAACACGGCTGTTCTCCAGGCGGGAACTTACAGCATCATGGCGACAACGCGCCCGGTAAGCATCATGGATCGCAAAGTCTTTGAAGCGCGCGGCCTCGACCCGCGAGATTTTGATCTGGCCGTGTGCAAATCGCCCAACGGCTTTCGGGTTCACTTCGAAGAAATCGCTGCCCGAATCGTGCCTGTTGACGCACCCGGCTCCACCAGTGCCAACTTAAAATCCCTGCCCTTTACCCAATGCCAACGCCCCATATTTCCACTGGACGATGGCGTACAACCGCCACGAGAAATAGACGGATAGTATGACACTGCTATGCCAAATCTGTGGGAAGACCTGTAGTACCAACACCTTGCAGTGGCGCTGCACCTGTGGTGGTCTCTTTGATCTCCGCTTTGAGGCCGAGCTTTGCGTTGACGCACTGCCCCACCGGCCGCCCACCCTGTGGCGCTACCGCGAAGCCATTCCCATCGAAGACGACGCCCATATCGTCACCCTTGATGAAGGGTTCACGCCACTAACACCCGTAACCATCGCTGGCAAATCCCTCCTCGTCAAACAAGACCACCTGTTTCCATCCGGCTCGTACAAAGACCGAGGCGCAACCGTTTTAATCAGCCATGCAAAAGCACTCGGCGTTCACCACATGGTCGAAGATTCGTCGGGCAATGCGGGCGCGGCTGTTGCGGCTTATGCAGCGCGTGCGGGAATTGCCTGCGACATCTATGTTCCCGACAGCACATCAGTGGCAAAACTCGCGCAAATCCAGAGCTATGGCGCAACCCTTTACAAAATCCCGGGATCGCGGGAAGACACCGCGCAGGCGGTTCAAGACGCAGCGCAAAAACACTTTTATGCAAGCCATGTCTGGAACCCCTTCTTCTTTCACGGCACAAAAACTTATGCATACGAAATCTGGGAACAACGCAATTTCAATGCGCCAGATACACTCATCATACCAACGGGAAATGGAACATTGCTAATCGGTGCTTACATCGGATTTTCGGACCTTCTCAAACAGAATTTGATCACCCACCTGCCCAAACTCATCGCCGTACAATCCGCCCATTGCGCCCCTCTTGTGCCCACCTGGACGGGCAACCCTTCTGCGACCATCGCCGAAGGCATCGCCATTGCAGAACCCGCCCGCGCAGCGCAGATCGTCCAGTGCATTGATAAAACAGGGGGCGACATCCTCACCGTTGACGACCGCGAAACGCGCAATGCCCAAAAACGAATGGCCGAAATGGGCTTTTACATCGAACCCACCTCGGCCACGGCCATTTCAGCGTTTGTGAAATACCCATCTCAAAATGACGAAATCGTCGTCGCCCCTCTAACGGGACACGGTCTAAAAGCAAAATAAAATTTAAAAAGCCCCGACTCAAAAATCGGGGCTTTTTAATTACGCAGCTTTGAGACTTTCAAACCACTTAAAAGCCTCATAGGCTTCGGTTTCATTTGAAAATATTTTAGCTTTTTCTCGCACCTTTTTAAAAAATTTGATCATGGCAGGAATCTGGCTCCATCGTACAACTGTAGCAATTCTACTCGCCCATCGCAAGACCACACTTCTTTTCATAATAATGTCAAGGAAGAGGACATCAACATAACGCCACCATAATGCTTCGAGTTCGGGATTTTTAGAGAGTTCTTCTGTGAGTTCATTCTGGTTGGGCTGTGTGGTACGGACACTTGCAATCAGGGCGTTAATGAACCACCGAACCTGGGGTCGTCTTCCCGCAGCAATCCCCAAATTGATAACATCATAAACAAGATCAAAAACTTTGTCGTTTGCAATTTTACCCTCTATTTTCAGGGTCAAAAATTCATCTCTTATAGCGCATAGCTTATAAATATCCTCTTTCCACCGCAGCCGTTTAAGGGTAATACTGCGATGATAACAAACCGTGATCAAAATAGTAAGACCACAACACGCACCGACGAAAATTTCAAATTCATTCATGATCGCCTCCTGTCTCGCTGCTGTCTTCCAATTTTTTAATCACCGCATCCATATCCTCTGAACTACGTCGCTCCTGCAAAATATGTTCCAGCAAAAGGTTCCTTTCGTCTATTAATCGCGTGACCTCTGCATCATGCAAAGTTTCCATGCGTTTGATAATATATTTCGAATAGTAAAAAACAAAACCAAGTGTAAGAACAACCAAAAAAGCATTAAAACCGTGCTCTTCAAGAATCTTTGTAAGAATATCTACAAATGCTGAGAACACCTAATCCCTCCCCGTAATTGTAAATTTGTGTTTCATCTTAAATCATTACCAAGGAGGATGTCAAGTACTTTTTTAGACGCTTTGCATATTAAATAAGTTTCTATTTCGTCTTGAGTTGCGGGCTTTGGGTTCTGATGTATCCCTCTGCTTCATCTCAATCAGCACATCAAATATCACACCCGCCAGGAAATTTTCTCCCAATCCTCATCCTCGCATTGTTGCACGTATTCCCGCACAATCCGCAACGCATTTTCGGGGCTGCCCGAGCGATCCATATCCACCCAATTTATCGCATCGCGTTTTGCGACCATCCAGCTCTTCAAAATTTCAAAAGGAGCACCTGTTTCGAGGTCTGATTCCGATTCCCCTAAAAAGTAAAACTCGTGCAACGCCTGCTCTGCCGCTTCCCAATCGCACAGATCTTTGCGCGCACGCATCTGGACAAAAGATGTATCATTCACAACACAAAACAACTCAACGCATTCCTGCTCAGCCGATGGCAGAATCAGCACTATATTTTTCAAATTACCCAATTCCACATCGCGCTTGTGTACATCGAGCTGCGTATTAAACTCTGGCTGGCACAGCGCAATCAGTTTCGCCTCGAGCAAAAGCGCCTCAAGCTCAGATCCCACCGTCTCAACTTCCATAGACCATATCCGATCCAAAATCTCCTGCGTCTTTTCTGGTCGCTCCGATCTTCTGGCAAAATAACTACCCACGCGCCTTCGCAAATTCACCGCCTTGCCCACATAAATAACACCACCCTCGCGATCCCGCATAATATAAACCCCGGGCAACTCGGGCAACGCGCTCAAAAATGCCTCGTCAAAAGCATACGCATCAAAATGTATGGGAATGGGATCCGGGTACAGTGCGGCAGTCACTGCCTCAATAGTATTGAGCCCCTCCTCTTCACACCGCTCCAAAAGATCTAACAAAATATCGGCCTGCAAACTCGCCTCTCCTTCAGCCCCGCGATCCGACACAAAAGACATCCCCATAGCAGAAGCCAGATCCTCGACAGAATGCAACCGCACATCGGGACAAAAACGTCTCCCCAGCCGAAACAGACAAATCCCGGAATCTACGACATCTTTACCCATCATCAGGCGACTCATCCTATTCAAATCTCTCCGCATCCTGGACCACTGAAATCCTGCGGGAATCGCATCCCTCATTCCTTCGGCATAAGAATCCAAAATTCCCTCTCGATCACCCATGCGAACCTGAACCGGGGGAAACAGCGTCTCGCGCTCGCTCATCTGCACCTTGCGCCCTGCAAGTTCATAAACCTCAGCATTCTCGGACGGGACCAGCCCAAAACAAAAAAAACAAACCTCCCGCAGGGTCTTACCCTGTCCCGGAGGTCTTAAATACCACATCCCACTGCGATCGCATACAAACCTGGGATCATCATCAATAGCCGCGCGCACCACCTTATCCGCTATGGAACCGCGTGCGCCGTGCAAACCCAGTGCCTCAGAAGCCAGCACATCTGCGTGTACACCCGTATCGCGCTGCTCTAAAAAAGCATAGATGCGATCCTTAACAATCTGGTTCACAGTTTATCCTATCGGAATTTGCGCGCAATCGCACACAGCCATTCGCCATCGTCGAGCATCTCGTCAAGTATTAGACCGGCCTGATCCAGTGCTGTACAAAACACCTCGCGCTCGCGATCCAAAATCCCCCCCAAAATCGCGTATCCTTCGGGATGCAGACGCTTTGCCAATTCTGGAACCATAGGCAATAAAATACTGCTGATCATATTTGCAACCACCACATCAAAAATCCCCGATACCCTATCGACAGAATACTGCCCTAAAACCACCTGTGCATCCACATCATTCAAAACACAGTTTGCCCGGGCATTCTCAATCGCAGACGCCTCAATATCCACCGCCATGACCTCTGCCGCGCCCAACTTCACAGCCGCAATACTCAAAATTCCCGATCCCGTACCAACATCCAGCACTCGATCCCCTGATGTTATCTTCTTCTCTAAACCCAAAAGTGCCAGGCGCGTTGTCTCGTGATGCCCGGTGCCAAATGCCATTTGAGGATCAATCGCGATAGTAAAACCCCCCGGGGGATCGGACACCCTATTCCACGGTGGACAAATTGCCATGCGAGGGGAGGGATAAACCGGTCGAAAAAAAGAACGCCACGACAGAGTCCAATCCGTATCGGGCACGGGTTCAAAGCGGCATTCACAGGGCACGAGAGCCTGTTCTATATCCGCTTTATTTTCCACTGCCTCAAAATAAGCTATCAGCCGAATCCCGTCGCTTATATCCTCTTCCACCACACCACAACACCCCAGTTCAAACAACTTGGCAGACACAATTTCAACCTTTGCCCGCGGCAGCACAACAGATACTTGAAAATAGGTATTCACTTTCTCACCACGAATGCGTGCGATGACCTTGTCCAGGAAACCATATCTGATCGACAAAAAATGACAGGATCACGCCCAGGGCATGGCCTACGAGCAACCCTAAAAAAAAGGGACGCAAACGCCGATAGAGATCCACGCCGCCTATGCGTAAAATGATCGATTTGATGCCCCATGCCATAAAAACAGAAAAAACTGAATGCACGGCATGCGTCAGCGGCACGACCATGCCAATGGGCGCGAGGGGCCACCATGCAAAGCGGTAGCGCATCAGACTCACCACGGCAAAAATGCCAATACCCAACAGCAAAAACAAAGGACGCTCGCTCTCCCATTTTTCTTCGCCCTTCAGGGCCTTGACCAGCCCATCGTAGGTTCGCGGCGGATAGCGCGTGAATGGAAAATCGTTAAAATTATAAGCCCCGTGCAAATAGCCCAGATAAAGCGAGTACGCAATTGCAGCGCCAATACCGATCACGAGCGTCAATCCAATGCCCAGAACCAGCAACTTCTTATTTCTTCCCGCCATATCTGCAATGCGCGCCGCATGCACGAGCGGGGGCATAAACATCGCTTTGCTCTGTGAGCGCACCGAATCAACCAGGCGCAATGCCGTCAGCGTTGAAGCATCAAATGATTTGGGCCCAAAAATAAAGGGCAAGAGGCCATTGGGCGTCATCGGCATGCTAAAATAAATCACACCGGTCTCTGCAATCACCCGCGCCGTGCCCAGATAAGTAATAAAAATACCCAGCGTAAGAGCAATCGCAACAGCCCAGCTAATGCCCACAGCCTGGAACCAGAAAATCAGAAAAATCAGACTAAGCAGCAGGCCAAATGCACACGCGCGATATGAAAGCATCTCGTCTGAATCATCGATCTGTCGATCTCCGCGAAATGCTTTGACAAACACATCGCGAATGTGGAACCTCGCC
>JAPOXY010000093.1 GCA_026706845.1 Gemmatimonadota bacterium | reverse complement strand
AGACCAGTCCCTCGACCACAGACTCCTGACAGCCGCCGGACTCTTTTGGAAATACTGCATTCTCATTTTGTTTCCCATCAAATTATCCGTAGATTACTCTTATAACGCCATACCCGTCATTACCTCTATACTCACACCCGAAGCAATAGCGGGCATACTCCTCGGCATCGCAGGACTATTATTGTGGGCAGGTGCTTTTTACAAGCGCTGGCCCTGCGTATTTTTTGCTCTATCATTATTCTTTGTACCCTATTCAGCCGTATCGCAAACACTCGTATTGATCAACGCCATTTTCCAGGAGCGATTTCTATACATCCCCGTCCTCGGTGTGTTCGCACTGTTTGGCCTGGGATTTGAACACCTTGAAAAACAACGAAAAACGGTCGCCATTGCCCTCGCCGCCCTCATTCTCGTGGCCTATAGCGCCCGGACCATTGTCCGAAACGCGGACTGGCGAGACGACTTAACACTTTATCAAAGTGCAGTAACAGCGTATCCCGAAAGCGCGAAAATGCAACACGCCTTGGGCGATGCCCTATCCGAACGCGGTCGGATATCCGATGCCGAAACAGCTTATCGAAAAGCACTATCCATCCGGGAAAGTGCCCTGACCTATAACAACCTGGGAAATCTCTACGCCGCAACGGGCCGTTTTAAGCACGCCACAGCCGCGTATCAAAAAGCAGTAGAAATAGAACCGGATTACATCGAAGCCTACATGAACAAAGGGCTCGCGGCAATGCAGGCCGAACAAATAACCGACGCGCATTCGGCCTTTGAACGAGCAGCCATTCTCGACCCGACCAACGCAGAAATTTTCTACAACCTGGGCGTAGTCCGCGAAAATTTGGGCCGCCCCGCACAGGCAACTACTGCTTATGCCCGCGCCATAGCATTGCGCCCAAATTGGGCTGAAGCGTATTTTAACCTGGGAAAAGCCCATCGAGACAACGGCGAAAAAACCGCAGCCATACAGGCGTACACGCGCTTTATAGAACTCTGGCGGGGGGACCCGCAAGTCGCGCAACTGGCACGCCGAGAATTGGAAAAACTCAATGAAAACCCCCCTTCCCGATAGCCGTGTCATTCGGAAAGCTTTCGACGAAGCCGCCGAAAACCGGGACCGTTGGCGCAGGCGCAACCGCACCTATCACCAGGAAGTCCTGCGATTTTGCCGTTGCGCGATACCCGAAGGATCGTCCGTCCTGATCATAGGATGCGGCACCGGCGACCTGCTCGCGGGCTTAAAACCGGGGCGGGGACTCGGCATTGACTTCAGCGAAGCAATGATAAAACGCGCGCGCAAAAAATACCCCCACCTCGAATTTCGCGTGGGGCGCGCCGAGAATTTACCCGAAGGGGAGCGATTCGAGTGGATCATCCTATCGGACCTGCTGGGTTTCCTGCCCGACATCCAGCGCGTATTCAGCGAACTGTGGAAAATCGTACTACCCGGCTCCCGCGTCCTGATCACGCACTACAATCCCCTGTGGAAACCCGTACTAAAAACCGCGGAAATATTCCGCTTAAAAATGCCCGAACCCGTGCAAAACTGGTTGACACACCGGGACATTCAGAATTTACTTTATCTATCAAGCTTTGAAGAAATACGACGAGAAAGCCGCCTGCTCTTGCCCCGCGGCGTACCGCTACTCGCATCGCTTGCAAATCGCTTCTTGGCGAGAGTGCCGGGACTGAGACGCCTGTGCCTCATACAAACACTCGTCGCGCGTCCCGTCTTTCCCGCACGGGAAGCATCCTCAGTCTCCTGCTCGGTCATAATACCCTGCAAAAACGAGCGCGGAACAGTAGAAGCCGCAATAGCGCGCACACCTGTGATGGGAGCGCATACAGAACTAATCTTTGTCGTGGGACATTCAACGGACGGCACCGCCGAAGAAGTTGAGCGATGCATGGACTTGTATAGTGGAACAGACATCCGCCTGATCCAGCAAACCGGTGTCGGAAAAGGAGACGCCGTACGACAGGGATTTGACATAGCCAGAGGCGATATATTGATGATCCTGGACGGCGATTTAACCGTCGCCCCAGAAGACTTGCCCAAATTCTTCGACGCCCTGATATCTGGCCGCGCCGAACTCGCCGTGGGATCCCGCCTCGTATATCCCATGGAACAACAAGCCATGCGATTCCTGAACCTTCTGGGCAATCGATTTTTCGGCTGGGTATTGAGCTGCCTTTTGGGGCAACGCATCCTGGATACCCTGTGCGGCACCAAAGTCCTGTTCGCCCTGGACTACAAAAAATTGGCCCGAGCGCGTCGAGACGTATGCGATTTTGACCCCTTTGGCGACTTCGATCTCCTCCTCGGCGCGTCCAAACTGGTCCGCAAAATCGCAGAAGTACCCGTGCGATATCGGGATCGGGTGTACGGAACCACGCAGATCCACCGCTTTCGGCACGGCTTTTTGCTATTGCGCGTATGCTGGACTGCGTTTCGCAAACTGCATTGAACGGTGTACCCCTTGAGGAAACATACCGTGTTCACTTCACCAATAGTCAGATACGCATTGCTCATGGCTATCGCGCTCTGGAGCGCCGCAGACGCCCAGGAGGACTTAATCCTCCGCACTGGAGCGACCGGTCAGGTGTGGACCTACTCTCGAGAGATGAGCGGCATCGCACTGACAGAGCTGTGGACCGACGGTGCGGAACGGGAACAGTGTCTCGGTATTTTCCCCGGGCGACCAGGTCAACTGGGAAAAACTGAAACCGGAACCATCATCTACCAATCCATCCCCCTATTATTGCCCGCACCCGGCGACATCTTGCATCGGGGACACACTATCTCCCTTGCCCCATCCCGATACTGGGAACTGACGTCATCGGGACGCGATATCCTCATAATAGATGATCCGGACATGGAATCCATTATCTGGACCACTGAAAAAGCGATAAAAGGATTAAAACCAACCGCCCCCGCTATTGGCAAAAACGACCTACCCACTCTGACATCGGGTTTCAACGCCGTGCGCCTGGCGCAACTGAGCCTCTCGCGCTGGGAGTTCAAACAAGCCGCCGCTTATTACAACCAGGCAGCGCGCCATTTCGAAACACTGGCCAGACAATCCGCGAAAAGCGGCCTATCCGAATCCCCCATGCAGGACTACGTAAACGCATTTCAAAGCGCCGCGCAAGAAATTCGAAAAAATGGATCCCGCTGGGTCTGCCGCGACCACCTCACCGCAATCTCCAGACTACTAACCGCATATCGTCGCGACCATCGCGGGAAAATGCCCGACCAACTGTCCGCACTTCAAAAATGGACTGTTGATCAATCCCGGGCAGATCCCGGGACCATCGCCCGCCTGTTTCGCGCACCCGCAGATCGGGACAACACGCGGCCCATCAGCTATTTCTACAGACCCAACGCCGCTACAGGTGAAGCCATTGTCGTAAGCTATTTCTACCCCGGTCGCCTCGTAGAACTGGTTCGACACACCGAAAACTACCGCGTACAGGATCGTCCCATTGGACAAACACAAATAGATTCACTCGTAGAAATGGGCAAAACCCTCCTATCGCAAAACGACACCCTCGCCGTGCCCATACTCACCGCACTCACCCATGTCGCGCCCGAATTGGAACTGGGGCATTGCCTCCTGGGCTATGCCTATTTAGAGGTAGAGAATTACGACCGCGCGCGAAGCGCTTTTGAGCGCGCCATTGACCTCAACCACCGCCTATCCGAGGCGTACAACGGACTGGGACTCGTCTTCCAAAACCGCCCCAAAGGCCTGTACAATGCCATCCGCTATTTCAGAAAAGCTCTCCAGTGGTCTCCAGATGAACGGCTATCGCAGCTATACAATATTCACCGCGATGCCCGTTTCAACATGGCGCAGACGCGATACAAGCTCAAAGAATACGACACCAAACGCGACCTCGACCACGTCATCGCAATGGACCCAACCTACGCGCCGACCTACAAACTGCTGGGCAAATGGTGGGAAGAACAGGAAGAAGACTATGAACAGGCGGCCATGGCCTATGCCCGCTATATAACACTCGCGCCCGAAGACCCGGAAGGCAGAGAACTGCTCTCAAGAGCCTATTTGCGAAGCAAAAACTTCGACCGCATCGTCCAATTGCTGGAAGATCACATCCGCGAGTACCCCGAAGAAATAACATCCCTGCCCATCCTGGCGCAGGCGTGTCTCGAACTGAAGCGTCCGAACTGGGCACAAACCTATTTTTCCCGCTATGTGGCGCACCTCAATCCGCAACACCGCGCACTATATGAAGACATCCAATTCCTCGCATCCACCGAAGAACTCGAAGAATACAACAGCCTCGACACAGACGCGGCGCGTTCGTCATATTTGCGACAGTTCTGGGCACTAAAAGATCCAAATTTGATCACCGCGACCAACGAACGCAAACTGGAGCACTACAGACGGGTATGGTATGCCCTGACAAATTTCTCAGAAGGGAAAAAGCCCTTTGACCGGCGCGGCGAGGTCTATATCCGCTTCGGAGAGCCTGACTATCGGTCGCGATCCAACATGTTAAACTTGCAACAAAGCCTATCAGTACAGCGGGTAAAAGAGCGCGTGGCCCAAACACTATTTGGTGGCGAAGCCGCACAACAGACCTACTTTGGCCCGGTATATCCCGTGCGAGGACTTCAAACCAGACTAAGTGGCGCAACCCCAATCAGTATGCAACGCGAGGACGCATCCATGCAGCAGGCCATCGAACAGTCACAGGAACGGGAGCGACAGGGACTCGAGTCGGGAGGCGAAGAACAGCGCACCGTGCGTTCGGCACAGGCAACAGCCGATGACCAGACCGGAGAAGACATCAGCACTTACGAACGGCGGGCGAATACAGTCGTCAACGCCGGGAACATGGGAAGTGAATTTTTTAATCTCCAGCCGGATTTCAACGCGGTCTCCGTTCCGGAAGACGCCTCTATGGTGCGGTGGGAGACCTGGATCTACACCGATGTGAACGGCGGCATTGAAATAACCTTCACAGACGAAGCCATGACCGGCAGTTTCGACTACGCGCCCGCGCCTCTGGATCCCAACATCCCCATCCGCACACTTGCCCTGCTAAATCGGTACAATCCCCGCAGGGTCACCGAATTTGCCGCTCGGGTAACGCCGGATTATTACGCAACCCCGGAAAACACCCGCCCCCTGGAATTCTATTACGACCTCGCGGATTTTCAGAGCCTCCAAAATAGCGTAAGCGCGCTGGAAGTCTATACCGGAATCCCGCAGACACTGGGACGGTACTTCGCTGAAAACAATACCACCGAGATGGTCGTAGAGCGAACCGTATCCCTCTTAAACGAACAGACCGGCGATGTGTATCGACGCACAGGCGATGTGCGATATCGCAATGAAGGCGATCAAACCGGCATACAGGGCGCGTTTATCCCCGACGTCGTGCGCCTGGACGCCCCGCCGGGATATTACAAGCTGGAAGTACATCTGCTGGACCGCCTGTCCGGACGGCAGGGGCGGTATCGCCAGATAATCGAATTGGAGAAATATCAGACCCGCTCCATGAAAGTGAGCGATCTGGAACTGGCCTGGCGCGTCGCAGAGGGCGGTCCCCAGGACAAATTCCGCAAAGGCGAGCTGCACGTAGTCCCCATGCCCACGCGAACCTATCCGAAGGGACAGAGCATCTTTGTCTATTACGAAATCTACAACCTGAAACGCAATGAATTCGGTCAGACAAAATATCAGGTAGAATACACAATAGCACCAAAAGGCAAAGGCGTGGGCGGTGCTGTATCTCGCCTGGTGAGAACGCTCGGCGGCAAACGAGAAAAAGTGTTACTGGGATATGAACAGGTCGGAACAATGAACCTGGAAACCGTCTATACAGAACTGGAATTGGGCGACCGCGAACCGGGACGCTACGCGCTGGAAGTCGTAATAACCGATTTGAACAGCGAACAGACCGCCTCTAAAAATGCCCTTTTTGTCGTAGCACAGTGAGATACTTATGAATATTCGCTATTGGGTACACTTCCTTCTATTTTTCTGCTTTATCGGACCTGCCGCCGCCGAAGACACGGATCTGGACGCCGTATATCTCAAAGCCCAGGCACTCGGACGAAAAACCCTGATCAGAGAAGCACTCAAAACATTAAACGAAGCCGTGCCGAGTTCTGCGGACTCCACCCTCCTACTCGCCCGTATCGGCCATCTCTATCTTCGACTCCAACTGCCCGACAGCGCCGAAGCCGCATTTGTTCGCGCCCTGAAAAACGACTCGCAGCAGGGAGACGCCCATCTGGGAATGGGACGCGTACTCCTGGAATATCGCAACAAACTCAAGCGCGCGACCTCACACCTCGAAAAGGCAATACAGGCCGACTCCAATCGCGCTGAAAGCCACGAAGTCCTCGGCAGAACCTATCTGGCGCGAGGAAAAGAAAAAGACGCCCTGCAAGCGGCAAACAGAGCACTTCAAATCAACTCTCGATATGGTCCAGCCCACCTGCTACTGGCGCGTCTTTATCGCAAAAAAGGCGACACCCACCAGGCACTATCCCACTACAACAGCTACCTGTCCCGCGGCGCACAGGACGAAACACCCGCCCTTGAATTTGCCCTTGAATTCTTGACCGAAAAACGCTACAACATCGTGACCCAAATCGCCGCGCACATGGCCGATGCGCGAAGACTTCCGCTATTGGCGCAAGTGCTATTGGCCTCGCGGCGTTATGAAGACGCCCTATCCGTATTTCAAAAATACCTGGACACCCTATCGCCACAGGAAAAATCGGTCTATGAAGATATATCCCTCATCGCCACCCCAGAAGAAATCGCATCGTATCGCGCGATCTCAGACGAAGATGTGGACGCCTTTCTGAACGCCTTCTGGATCCGCAAAGATCCCTTTGGCACAACCGGAGGGAACCAGAGACGCGCAGAACACTACCGCCGCGTCTGGCATGCGCGAACCTTCTTCGGGCGTTACAAATACCCCTTTGACCAGCGGGGCGAAATCTACATCCGATACGGAGAGCCGGACTACCGCTCCACCTGGCGAGAACCAAACGCCAGCATACCGATCCCCGTGCAGCGCATACAGGAAAAACTGGCATTTCAACTCTACGGCCGTCCCGGCACAACCGCAACCTACACCGGACCCGTATTTCCCGTCCGCATCGCGCTTCGAAATGTCGAAAGCAACCTCCCCCTCGAAGAAGACGACGGCACCCTCGGCTTGCGCGGGTGGAAACCCGTCACAGCCGGGAACGATTTCTCCAGCGTACCCTGGGAAGTGTGGATCTATCCCGACATCAACCACGGCATAGAAGTCGTATTCACCGACGAAATGCACACCAATATCTACAACTACGCACCCGTGCCCTCCATCGATAGAGAAGACGCTTATGACGTCGCCTCCCGCGGGTCCCCACTCAGATTCCTCCGACTCATGAACGACTTCTCGCCCGCATCGCAAGTCGCAGCAGCAGCAGCAAAAAAACCCGAACGCTACGACACATCCGACCTCGATCCCCTCAATTTCTATTACGAAGCTCTATCATTCCGCGGGCAAGACGGCAAAACAGACCTGCAGATCAACATCGGCCTCCCAATAGACGAAGTGGCGATATCCACCGATCCGGACACCACAGTCGTAGTCGAACGCCGCATCGCCCTCGTAGATGATCAGAACCGCGAAGCAAAACGCCTTCGGGAAGACGTCGCTATACCCCTTCCCCCCGGACTCCGCGGGAAAAGCCTGATCGCCAGAGACCGCATCGACATCCCCCTACCCCCCGGCGAATACGACCTCGCCGTGCAAATGTGGCGAATTCACACCAACCGCCTGGGCAATTATCGGGAAAAAGTCCGCCTGCACGACTTTTCCGGTGACAGCTTGATGCTCAGCGATCTACAAATCGCACAGCATATTGAAGAACCGACTTCCGTACCCCAGAGCCAGAGCGACACCTTGACTGCGCGCGACAAATGGCGCATCACAACATCGCCGTCCCGCACCTTTTTCCCGGGCACGCCCATCTTCGTCTATTTTGAAATCTACAACCTGACGCGAGACACCTTTGAGCAAACGCGCTACGAAGTCGCCTTTGCCGTAGCACCAGAAAAGGGCCGCGAACTCGCCTCACAACCCAGAATACGGCGAAGAGATGGGGAACTGATCACTGTACAATACGAACAAACGGGCCGCGAACTCTGGATCGCCGACTACGTCGAATTGGACATCGGCCGCGTTGAACCCGGGCGGTATCGCTTGCTTATGACCGTAAAAGACCTCAACAGTGCCCAGACTGCTACTCGGGAAGGCATATTCCGAATAGCAAATCGGTAAGCAACTCCAGCCCTCCTTTCATGTCCGCACAACAAACATATCCAATCGCAGATTCGCCAGATCCTGCGAACAAAGGGGTCACAGTCCGATCGCTGATCTTCGGATTTGTGCTGGTTGTTACAATCAACGCACTGGCGACAGTCGCGCGATACATCATGCACAGCTCCTTCATGGCATACAGCCACATGCCCATGGGCAATCTGATGCTCACACTGCTGTGTTTGATTGTCTGCAGTGTGCTCGCGCGGTACTTTGGCAAACGCTTTGCCTTTTCCCCGAGCGAATGGCTCGCGATCTTTTCAATGGGCTTTATCTGTTCGCTCGGTCCCACCTATGGCGTAAGCGGATATCTGGTCGGCGTCATCGTAACCCCCTACTATTTTTCCTCGCCCGAAAACCGGTGGGCAGAATTTTTGCACCCGCACCTGCCCGAATGGATCATACCGTCCAATCGCGACGGCGCAATGAACTGGTTCTACGACGGCTTGCCCGCCGGTGCGCCCGTACCCTGGTCTGTCTGGCTCGGTCCCCTCTTCTGGTGGTTCACCTTTGTATGTGCCATAGCACTCGCCTGTTTTTGTGCCTCGGTCATCATGCGCAAACAATGGGCGGAATACGAAAAACTGGTCTATCCCGCCATGGAACCCATCGTCGAACTGACCACACAGCCCGGCACGGGTCGCACCTATTTGCCCGAGTTTATGCAGGGACGGATGTTCTGGACCGGATTTGGCGTGGTAGGCATAATATTCGTCTGGAACATCATCGCGTGGTTTCATCCCGCGCTGCCAAAATTTCCAACCGCCGCTGGCACCTGGGTGCCCATTGGCCGGAACTTTCCGCCGCAATGGGTATTCATAAGCACCGTGGGAATATGCTTTTCGTATTTTGCGAGCCTGGAATTATTGTTCAGCATGTGGCTCTTTGATCTCATATTCATCGTAGAATCCGGCATCCTCGATCAACTGGGCATAACAGCCTTTAACCGCTACTACGCCTCCAAACGCTACCTCTGGCAAACAATGGGCGCATTTGTCGCCCTATCTCTGTGGTGGGTGTGGATAGCGCGGGCGCATCTGAAAGAGGCATTTCAAAAAGCCCTTCATCCAAAAAGCGAGCATATAGACGACAGCCGAGAACTCATATCCTATCGCGCAGCCTTCTGCTATCTCGCCGCTTCAGTCGCCTACGCACTGGTCTGGTTATCCGCAGCGGGCATGGCGTGGAAAGTCCTCGCCATCCTGTTGCCATTCATGTTTTTGTCCTATGGCGCCGTATCGAAAATCCTGGCCGACTCCGGACTTATTTACGTCAAGGCACCATCTACAGCCTGGACACTGACAACCGCGCTTATGGGCGGTGCCCGCGCCATTCCAGCGGCGTCTCATGCCATGATCTATCCGGCATCTGTCGCCATCGATCACTTCCGCGGATTTACCTTTTCCGTGGGCACGCACCTCAACCGCCTGTCCGACTTCATCTCCGGCAACAAACGCCCCCTCTTCGGCGGCCTCTGCGTGGCTTTTGTGGTCGGCATCGTCTCATCCACCCTCTTTACAATCTGGCTGGGCTATCGCATTGGCGGGTACAATTTCTCGCCAAACTGGCTCATCATTCGCGCGGGCATAGGCGGATATCAAAATTCCGTCAACGCGATCATATCGCCGCAACCGATGGAAGAGATCGACTACTGGTTTTTTCTCATCGGAGCATTCGCCATGTACGCCCTGTTATTCCTGCGATACCAATTCACCTGGTGGCCCCTGCACCCCATTGGCCTCGCCCTATCGGGCACCGGGCTCGCCCGCCTCACCAGCTTCACCATCTTTGTCGCCTGGCTGATCAAATTCACATTATTGCGCATTGGCGGAGCACCCTTTTACCGCCGCTCAAAGCCGTTTTTCATCGGCATGCTCGTGGCATACGTCCTGTCAACCGCCCTGGGCCTCATCGTAGATGCGATATGGTTCATGCCCCAGGGACATACGGTTCACAAATGGTATTGATTTAACTCACTTATTTTGGTACACTTAATAGCGTCTGAATTTTGAATTATCCGATTTCTTGAAAGGACCCTCCATGTATCGTCGCATCGGATGGTTGGCATTAATCGGGATTGTCGTATTTGGGTTTGGCGCGGTCATCTCAGGACCCGATACGGTTGACCCGTTGCTACGTAATGTGCTGGGATTGCAAACACCCGAACCCGTAGAACCAGCCCCAGTGCCGGGAGCCGAAGTCGTAGCTGATCGCGTAAAACGCAAAATCACAGAAGCAGAGGTGCGCGCATTAATGGCGACCTTTACCCAGTATAAATCCCGCGTACCGGGCTATCCGGGCCACGATGCCGCCGCGCAATTTATCGAACAACGCTTCCACGCACTCGGCTTAAAAAATGTAGAAACAGAAACCTACGGCGTAACCTCACCCGTAGATGAAGGCAGCCAACTGATCATCGTCTCCTCCGGCGAAGTCTTTCCGCTCTCCGGGCTATGGCCAAACCTGGTAAAAACCTCCACCTTACCACCGGGCGGCGTGCGAACGCGCCTGATCGACGGCGGCGACGGCGAATTTAAAGCTTATGATGGCAAAGAAGTGGAAAACACCGTCGTCCTCCTGAACTTCAACACCTGGAACAAATGGCTCAACGCCGCTGTTCTCGGCGCAAAACAAATCATCTTCATCGCGCCAGATACCACATCCTATACACAGGCCGAAACAAAATTTTTGCAAGTACCCAACAGCGTAGAGCGATATTGGATCGACCGCGAAAACGGGGAAAAACTGCGCGCGCTCCTGACAGACCAGGGCGAAATAGAAGTACAACTCGAATCCCGGATGCCCTGGAAGAAAGACGACGTCGCCAACGTACTGGGCTGGGTTGAAGGATCAGACCCGGAAATGAGCAAAAAAATTGTCGTCATCAACGCCTACTACGACGCCATGTCCGTCGTACCCGCACAGGCACCCGGTGCTGAAATGGCGTGTGGCATTGTCGCACTCATGCGCCTGGCAGAGTATTTTCAAGCACATCGCCCCAAATACACCGTCCTCTTCCTCGCATCGTCCGCACACCACCTGGGATTCCGGGGCATCTGCGACTTTCTGAACCGACACTCGCGCAAAGAAGAACACTTTGCCGCACTTATGACCGAACCCATAGACATCGACCTGTTCATTGGATTGGACCTCTCCAGCCAGACAGACGAAATAGGCGTATCCACCCAAACAGCGGGGTTTGGCGTCAACACAGCGGTCAATTATTTCTCCACGCGATTCTTTGCCACATTTAGCAAATCCTTTGTACGCTATGCAACCGCCATTGCCGAAGGCATGGGCGTACCTTCAAAAGACGTCATGGTCGATGGGATCAACCCCAAAGGCGGCATGACCTGGGACATGTACATCCCCGGCGAAAATATCAAAAGCGACAGCGAAGTCGTACTCTATGCGGGCACCCCGGCACTCTCATTGACAACCGTGAACGACGCGCGATTCCGCGTAGATACCCCTCTGGACCGGGCCGAGTACATAAACTACGTCAACCTGACCAAACAGATTCGCGTACTCGCGGGCATGCTGGATCTATCCTTCAACGACAAGGAATTTTTGCCCGACTACAAGCTGGACCCCGACGACCGCATGCGCGGCCTCAAGGGATATGTGCGCACCTTCCCTCGGCGCAGTATCACACCCGATAAATCGCGCTCAGGTGCGATAGCCGCCATGCGCATGGGCCTGGAAAAATCAATCAAAGGCGTGCGGCGCATTTACTACGACCTCGCAGATGAAAACGGCGAATACTATATCCCGGGTGTGGCAGAGCGCCGCGTACACGTGCGGGCATACTATATCGATCCCCACAGCGGCGAAATCACGTACGCGCCCAACCAGGGGCGGCAGGGCAAAATCTACAGCGGCCATTTCAACATGAACTGGTGGATCACAAAACAAACCGTCATCCTGTTCCCCTGCGTGGCAACCGATTTCTACGGCACAGTCGATCCCCGATATTTGAACACCTTATCCAACATCAGTGTCTATGGGGTGGGCAATACCGCACCGCAAGAATACGGTTATGACATCGGATTTGGGCCAGACGAACCCGTCGGTGTAGTCTATACATCCCCGGGAGAAAAAGTAAAAATAGCCATGCGCGCAGGCGCAATCGGCGTGCGCTATTTGCTACTCAACTCAAAAAGCGCGGATAACGAGTGGGATGCCCGGGGCGAGGGATTTCAAACCCTATCATCGGGATCCTTAATCCGCACACCCTATCAGGCAGCGCGAGACATGTGGATGTTGAACGAGTCGCGCATGCGAAAACTGCGCCAGTACTCAATCGAAAATCAGCGGCTGGAAGTATTGCACGCGCAGGCAAAACAACATTTAGACGAAGCAGAGACCGCACTGCACGCAAAACAATGGGATGCTTTTGTAAAACACACACGCGCGGGCATGGGCATTGAATCCCGGGCATATCCAGACGTAAAAACAACGCAAAACGACGTCATCCGCGGCGTGATCTTCTTCATGCTCCTGGTCATCCCCTGTGCGTTTTTCCTCGAGCGGTTGATCTTTACCTTCTCCGATATTCGCATGCAAATCGGCGGGATCGGCGCGGTCTTTGTCGTCATCTGGATATTCCTCTCACAGGTACACCCCGCATTTGACCTCTCCAATCCCTTTGTGATATTGCTGGCTTTTGTCATCCTGGCACTGGCGATCTTTGTCATCTCGATCCTATCGGGCCGGTTCAACGAAAATATCCGACGACTTCGCAGCGCCGAGGTATTATTGCACGAAACCGATGTGGGGCGCATCAGTGCATCCGTGGCGGCATTCCAACTGGGCATTGCCAACATGAAAAAGCGCAAAATGCGCACATGGCTGACATTTGCAACCCTGGTACTCCTCACCTTTACCGTGCTATCCTTTACCTCTATCAAATCGGCACTGGAATTTCACCAGCTTCACCGCGATGTGGAAGGCCCATATCCCGGCATATTGATCAGAAGCAAATTCTGGGGACCACTGGAAGACACGGCTTATGATTACGCGCGGATAAATTTCAAAGACAGAGGTACCGTAACCCCCCGAAGCTGGTATATTGCGACAAGAGAAGACAAAAAATCAAAAGCCGTGGTGCGTTATGGAGAGAAAAATTCTCGCGTCCAGGGGATCCTGGGACTGGCACCAGAAGAAGCCCAGGTAACGCAGGTCGATACCCTGCTGCGGATCGGACGCTGGTTTCAACCGGGCGAATCAGCCTGTATTTTGCCCGATCGAACAGCGGAACTCCTCGGCATAACAGAACAAGACGTCGGCAAAGCGCACATTCGCCTCTTTGGCAAACAACTCACAGTAATCGGGCTGATCAACTCTGAAAAAATGCGTCGATTTGTCGATCTGGATGAAGAAATCTTGACGCCAGCAGATTTTCAAGTCACCGAAGACGAATTTATCACCGCTATGTCGCAGACCGAGACCCGCGAGCGGCAGGGATTGGAGCGCCCCGAAGTCGATACCGTGCCATTTGAGCATCTGGACCCCGATGACATTTTGATCGTACCTTATGCCCTGCTGCGCGATGTGGGTAGTCCATTGCAGTCCGTGGCCGTGCGGTTTCAAGAAGAAGTGGATGTCGAAGCCGAGATCAAATCATTCTTATCGCGATTATCCGTGGTATTATTCGCCGGTATCCCAACAGCAGATGGTGGCATCCGCGTCGCGGTTTACAGTTCCCTCGGCGATACCTCTTTGCAGGGCATGGCCAATTTGTTTATCCCCATCCTGGTCGCCGCGCTGATCGTACTCAACACCATGATGGGATCGGTGTACGAACGCTTCCGCGAAATCGGCATTTATTCTTCCGTGGGATTAGCACCCGTACACATCGCCTTCTTATTTATAGCCGAAGCATGTGTTTACGCTGTTTTGGGAACCGTTGCCGGATATCTTTTGGGACAAAGCGTGGTCAAAGTACTGCTGTGGCTGGATGCTCTGCAGGGACTTACCGTGAACTATTCGGCGCTCTCGACCGTGACCTCCTCCATGCTGGTCATGCTCGTGGTCTTGCTCTCATCGCTCTATCCCGCGCGCCAAGCATCCTTGATGGCCGTGCCCGACGTAACGCGCCGCTGGAAGTTCCCCGAGCCTGAAGGCGACCGCTGGCATTTTGAATTTCCATTTACCGTGGGCGGCAAAGACGTATTTGGCCTATCCGTATTCCTCGTCGATTATTTTCAAGCGCATGCAGGTGAGAGCCTAGGCACATTTTACACCGATGGCGCGCGATTTGGCGCAGTTGAAACCGAAGCCGGACAGGGAAATACAATTGACACAACAATCTGGCTGGCACCTTATGATCTGGGTGTAAGCCAGCAGGTGCATTTTGAAGCTATACCCACAGGCGAGCACAATATTTTTGCCATGACATTGACCATAGATCGGCTCTCTGGCGATGCCTCGTCATGGCGACGCGTCAACCAGAATTTTATGAACGCGCTGCGCAAACAATTCCTCATTTGGCGCACCGTGGCACCAGAAGATAAAGCGCAGTACACGGAAAAAGGACAGATGATGCTCGCCGGGGCTACAGTTTGAAATGGAACTTTTTTTCTGAAAAAACGTTGACTTCTGAGATGATAAAGGGTATCTTTGCCCATGCATTAAGAATGTGTTGTTTTGTTTCCTGTACAATCGGCCTGAAAAGACGGTATGGCAAGAATCGAAACTTCTGATTCTTGCCTTTTTTGGATCTGATAGTGCAATTCTCGCTGTAGAAAGGTGGTGAAGTACGTTGGCAGAAGGAAGAGTTAAGTGGTTTAACGACGCCAAGGGGTTCGGCTTTATTGAGCAAGATGATGGCGAAGATGTTTTTGTCCATTTCTCTGCGATTCAAGCAGAAGGCTTTAAGTCTTTGTCCGAAGGTGATGTCGTCGAATTTGAAATCACCCAGGGACCTAAGGGCCTCCAGGCTGCGAATGTCACAAAGCAATAATCTGAAATAATTTCAGAATTAACCCAAAAGCACCACCTCGTTTTGAGATGGTGCTTTTTTTATGCGCGCCTGATACAAAAATCCGAAAACCGTATCCAGTGATCACTTTCCTCTGGACCATTATAGCACTGAATACTCACCTGATCATCGCCCGGAGGAGGGAGCGCGCCCGAAGCCGCAGTCTGGAACACGGACTCACCCTCGGCGCAAAACTGCGCTTCCCATGTATTCGCGGTAACAACAAGCCGCAAACGAACACTCTGCGTCGGCATCGGCTGCTTCCCGGGAATAATGTACAGATCGCCGTCAATGAGTTCCTTTACCTCTTTGAACACCGGCTCCCCATCGTGATACCACGTAATACCCGCCTGCTCGTATTGCTGCGTGGGCTGGCTGTGATTGGTAATCGTAACCTCAACCGCATAAGCTCCCTCACTGCGGTCTGGCGCAGACCTGAGCAAAGCATTTTGCACCGTATCTTTCACGCCGGGACGCACGCAAATCTCCAGCCCCCCATCCCGAATCCGCCAATCATCGGAATGTTCCCGCAACCACGACCACCCGCTATCCAGCCCACCGTCAAATGTGTCCTGAAAAATGATTTGTCCATTGCTCATAATAAATCTCCTGTTCAGAATTATCAGATATACCCGCGCTCATGGTCGAGAAATTTCAGGCGTTCTTCAAGTATTTTTCTCACCCCTCAACTCACCACCCCGGATAAAAATATATCCGAATTTCCTGTATTGGATTTGTCATCCCATTTATATTGAAAGCCGCGATGAGAATTGTATCCAACATAGGAACGCCATGAAAAAACACCTTTTATACTTCATTCTCCTGTTATTATTCGGTTGCCGACCACAAGTTGACGAACAAATCACAATCTGTTCTTTCAACATCAAATTCCTCGGACTATACAAAAAGAAAGACAACGAAGCACTTGCCCAACTGGTCGGAAAATACGACATGGTCATCGTCCAGGAACTCGTTGCACCGCCTGATAACGGTCAATACTGCGGGGGCGAGTCCTATAGCGAGGACCCCGAAGCCGATGCATTCTTCGATGCCATGACCGCACAGGGCTTTGATTACTCCCTATCTTGTGAAGATACGGGAAGAGGCGAAAAAATCCACAAAGCCGGATCGAGCACCGAATGGTCCGCGGTCTTTTACAAACCCGACAAACTGAAAATCGCCCCTGACCTGCCCAACGGATTCCTCGCAAAAGACCGCTCTGCCCATCCCGTATATCCCCGCGTGCCACACGCCCACGGCTTCCGCACCATAAATGGCAAAATGGATTTCGTCGTCATCAACGTCCACTTGTCCCCCGGCGGAAACAAGAAAAAAGAACGCAAAGCCGAACTTTTGAGCATCGCCCAGTGGATCGACCGCCACGACGCACAGGAACAGGACTTCTACATCGTAGGGGACATGAACATCGAAAACGCCGCAGAACTTAAAGCAGTAACACCGGCGGGATTTGTGTCGCTCAACGACGAATGCCGAAAAACGAACACAGCGGCAGGAAGCAGCAAACCCTATGACCACGTCATGTACCGCCCGGCCAGGTTAGACGAGATAGACGAGGCATTTGATTTTCAAGTCATCAACCTCATCGACCAGATGCGCGGCACCTGGCGAGGCTCCGAAACCTATCCCGGCGACCCGTACAATGGGAATCTATTTGCACAGCACTACTCGGACCATCACCCCGTATTATTCCGCCTGAACATTCCGGGCAAGGATGACGACTGACATTGCCTGCCCTGATTAATCTCCCAGACAAAAAGGAAACGGGTAGAGAATATAACAATCCTCTACCCGTTTTTTTTGCCCAATCGCAATTGAAGAGCACGGGCGGGCACGGGGGCGCCGCCCCTACATATTATACATAACCTCATAAAGGGTCGGATGCTAACAACCCCTGGAATCATGCATCTTCCGACAGAGCCGGAACCCGGGACTCGAAAAAATCAGACGCGAGCATAATTTGATCTTGCTGGCGCACCACAAGCCCTTTGACGCGGGGCAGATAGTCATTAACCCATCTGGGATCGCTACGCACCGCCTGTCGCGCCTGATCAAAATGGGTATAATCGCGATACGCCCAGATGTGAACAACGCGATTTAACTTCCCAATATCGGTATAATACCACCCGGCAAGTTTGACCCCATAGTCCTCGCGCAGGGGAAGTGCCACCTCGCGCACCGCATCCATATAGGTTTGCAAAGCACCGGGATTCAGGTCATAGGTACGCATGTCGTAAATCATAGGAAATCTCCAAAAAGGGTGGAAAGGAATCACTCATGCCACACGTAACACGAGAATTGCTGGTATCACAATTTAGTAGAAATTCCCCACAAATACTCGGCTTTTTTAAACCCCTCCATGAATGATTCTGTCACACCTGAAGGACCCCGATCAAAAAGTGCATCTTCATACACGCTGACGGAATAACACAGTATTTTTGTACCGGGGTCCATTTTTTCCCTACAAATTTGACACCAAAAGCGTTTGCAGCCCGTCTAAGTGTTCGCAGCGTTAATACGAATCCCCATGAACACAACGACCGGGCCGAGATATCCCTTCACTCCAGCCCGGTCTTCGGGGGCGGCAAGGTAAATGGTATCCCTCCCTGCCGTCCCCTCATTTTTTTATAAAAAAGCCATGCAAAGGTAAAACAAAAGGCCGTAAGCGTTGCTCATCTGCATACCCGATCAAACTCGGCGCAAAAAAGTTCTGTCAGATAAAACTTTTTTTCTTGCTCTTTGAATATTTGTACATATACTTCCAAGACGATATTACGTCTTGTGGGACGATATAATATCTTATGCCATAGGAAGAACCCATGTTATTAGATAGTGGGGATATATGATATGCAAAAAGGCGCTTCTTTATATGGTGTGGAAGTAACAATTCCCGACGATGTGAGATTTTGGAGTTCTATCATTCTATCCGAAGATTTCAGTGTGGAGCATATATCGCAGTTGTACTCCGTCTCCAATGCAGGTGCATGATAATAAGGTTTTTTTATGATCAACTCACTCAACCGCACGGGCACCTGGCGGACTTATTCCATATCCGATGGCCTGGCAGGAGTGCGCATTGAACACATCGCCGAAGACAGCGAGGGTTATCTCTGGTTCGCCACACGGGATAACGGTGTTAGTCGCTTCGATGGAGACGAGTTCCAGAATTTTACGCGACAGGATGGTCTGATTAGCGACCGCGTTTATTTTATTTTTCAGGATAGTCAGAATCGGTTGTGGTTCGGCACATTAAATGGCGTCTGCTGGTACGACGGGGCAAATTTTCACCATTTAGAGGACGACGGCATTGCAGGCCGTGCTGTGGAGTTCATTTATGAAGACAGTGAGGGACGTATATGGTGTAGTGGTCACCGCACTCTGGGATATTACGATGGCACTGTGTTCCACGACTTGATTCCGCTCTACCTTCAAGACTACGAGCAGCCACCTTGTCCTCAATGGCCCAACAAATGTCGGGGTATTGCCCAGGATATGGAAGGCCATCTGTGGTTTGGCTTTGACTACCTCATCCGTTTTGACGGTACATCCTTCTACCGCTATGAAGAGAAAGAGGGTTTTCCTCCAGGCAGGACGAGCTATGCAGTGGGGCAGGACCATACCGGCAAGGTGTGGATCGGTCGGCCTGGATATGGCGACAGACTCTGGTGCTATGCCGATGGCACCTTCCAGTCTGTTCAGGCAGATTTAGGTGGCGCACTGCGCAAAATTCAGAGCGATCGAGAAGATCGGATGTGGTTCTGCACCGCGAATGGGGCGCTCTATCAGGACGACGATGGGTTCAGCAAGTTTACTCCAGCCGATGGCCTGCCCCATCCCGCGGTTAAAGCTGTGTTCCAGGATCGCGATCATCAGTTGTGGTTCGCCACCTGGGGGGGCGTTGGACTTTACGATGCGCATAGTATCGGTGTTTTCGGTCCCTGTGAAGATCCATCCAATAGGGTGCATGAGATCTCGCAGATTGTGCAAGACTGTCGAGGTGATATATGGGGCGGGTATGCGTCTCCTAATATCAACCGTTTAACCGAGAGCGTCTTTCGCTTCAATAGCGAGCACTTTGCATTCGTAGGCACCGATAATGACTTTGATCTCAACGGTTGTTTCGCCATCTATGAGGACCACGGGAGGTATCTGTGGTTTGGCGGCCGCAATGGCCTGTTCCGCCACGATGGACAGAAGTTTGAAAAAATAGAAACAATCCCAAATTTAGGCGAAAGTAGTGTTTGTGCAATTGCCCAGGACCCGCAAGGAGGATTTCTTTTTGGCCATTGGGAAAACGGCTCTAAAAAAGGAAAAGAGGACCTTTTTATCAGCCCCTTGAAGATCATTTATCAGCGTGGCGAGGAGTTTCAAACCATTTTTGTGGAGGAGAAGAAGAAAGATCCTTTCAGCCGCATTGGCACTGTGATTTTCGGGCGCAACGGCGAGGTCTATTTTCATCTCTCTCACGAAAATTTATCAGGTACCGGCAAGGGTTTCGCGCGCTGGCATCCAGAAGATAGTCTTAAATTTTATGGGATTGAAGATGGGCTGATAGACGGCAGTGTCACTGACCTGCTATTAGACCGAGATGACAACCTGTGGATCGCCACTCAGGGTGGTCTTTGTCGCTTTGATGGCAGCACGTTCCAGACCTTCACGACCAAGGACGGTTTGCCGAGCAACCGAATCCATTGTTTGCTTGAGGATTCCCAAGGACACCTCTGGCTCGGCACAGATGGGGGTGTGGTTCACTACGATGGCCAGCTTTTTCAGACCATCAACTCACCGCATATAGAACCCGTTCTGCAGATATTCGAAGATCGCGATGGAAATTTCTGGTTCGGTACAATCTTGAACTCTCTGGTGCGCTACCGGCAGCGACAAATTCCACCCCAGATTCGTCTGATTCAGATTGTTGCCGATAATGTCTATGAGAATCCACAGGAAGTCATCGTATCTACCACAGATCAGCAGGTGACTTTCGAGTATAAGGGCCTGAGTTTTTCCACCCATCCCCGCGACATGCTCTATGTCTATCGCCTGAAGGGCTATGATCTCGACTGGCAACCTGCGACTCGCAAGATGCGAGCCTATTACCGGGACTTGCCGCCGGGAGAGTACACCTTTCAGGTCAAGGCGATAGATCGCGACCTCAATTATTCAGAGATCGCACAGACGCGACTCTCAGTCGAGAGGGACCCGCGCATCAGCGCACTGACCTCCATAATCAACAGCACGGATGGCGTTGGCAATGAATTTATCGGTCAGAGTGCGGCACTGCACGCATTTCAAATTCAGCTTACAAAGGTCGCATCTACTGATCTGTCGGTACTGTTTAAGGGCGAAACGGGTGTGGGCAAAGGATTAGCTGCGCGGGTGTTACACGCGCTGAGTTCCAAGTGCGATGGTCCATTTATGCAGGTCAACTGCGGTGCACTGCCAGCAACGCTGATCGATAGTGAACTGTTTGGTCACGAAAAAGGGGCATTTACCAGCGCCGTTTCTCGCAAGCTGGGCAAGGTAGAACTGGCTAAAGGTGGCACGCTCTTTTTGGACGAGGTAGGCGACATGACTCTGGAAACGCAGGCCAGGATGTTGCGCTTGCTGGAAGAGGGCACTTATGAGCGCGTTGGGGGTAGCGAGACACTATCGATACAGGCGCGGATTGTGGCAGCGACCAATCGAGACCTTGAAGAGATGGTCAATGCAGGTACTTTCCGCGAGGATCTCTATTACCGCATCAATGCCTTTCCAATGTCATTGCCGCCGCTGCGCGAGCGCAAGGAGGATATCCCGGACCTCGCCGAGTTTTTCAAGACTCGCATGGCGACACATCTGGACAAGCAAATCGAGCCTTTGACAGTAGAGGTGATAGAAGTGCTGCAAGCCTGCGATTGGCCAGGCAATGTGCGAGAACTGGAACATACGATAAACCGAGCCGTCATCGTGTGTCAAAATTCTCAAATTGAAGTTGCGGACATCGGCCTGATAGGCAGTAGTACGCCTGTTTTTACCGACCGAGAAGTCGCGCCTTTGGCTGAAATTGAACGCCGCTATATCCTCGAAATGCTTAAAGCCACCAACTGGAAAATAAAGGGAGCCGGAGGAGCGGCAACATTACTGGGACTAAACCCTGGGACGCTGTATGGAAAAATGAGAAGACTGGGTATCAGACGTCCAGAAAAAGAACATATATGATCTTTTAGGGTCATATATGTTCTTTTGTTATTAAAGTACTGTTATTAAGATACTTAAGAGTCAGGCTGATTATTTTTGGGATCATATATGTTCTCGAAAATAAAAAGTAAGTCTGACTCTTATTTTTTTATAATCATTCTATCTTGATTAAAAATAACACTTTATGAATATGTTTTTGGATCCATTCACAGTGGCACACTTTTTGCTGTTATAAGCCCCATTCAGGTCCACTCAGGACCACGAACGATGTGAAGCGCAAAGTTTCACATCCACACACCCAAAGGGAGGGAAGAAATGCATCTGTATAAGCACGTAACACTTGTCGGACTCATTGCACTCTTTGTCGCAGGTCCAATCTCTGCGGATTCGCATACTGACCCTGACTTTAACGACGATGGGATCGTCAATTCATCGGACTATGCATTGTTCTTGGCGCAATGGGCAACGAAGGCAGGTGACGAAAATTGGGATGCGAAGTTCGATCTGCACAGTGATGGGGTCATCAACTCATTGGACTACGCGCTCTTTATTGCCAATTGGAACAAGACATTTCCAATACCACCGAGCGAGGTATTGTCGGTGTGTGACCGCACGGGTGCGGTGCGCGATTCGATTGTGGCATTAGCACCAGTAAGCACGTGTGGGGAAGTGACAGCGGCGCATCTGTCTGCGATAGATTCTCTTCGTGTGAATAGCGCAAGCCTCACAGCCTTGAAGGCTGGCGATTTTTCTGGCCTAACTGGTTTGGCATATCTCGACCTGCGGTCAAACCAACTCAATAGCCTGCCCGATGGTCTCTTCGACGACCTGACTGCGCTGACAGGGCTGAATCTGGGTGGCAACCAATTCACCTCAATCCCTTCCCAATTGTTCACCCTGACTGATCTGACTCACCTGTATCTTTGGGGCAATCAGTTGACTGGTCCTGTTCCGGTTTCCGAATTGGCCAAACTATCCAATCTTGAAGTGCTGAGTCTTAGCAGCAATCAGTTCAGTGGTCCGATTCCTGTGGCATTGACCAACATGACCAACCTCACACACTTATATCTTCATAGAAATGAGTTGAGTGGTGGTATTCCCTCCGAATTGGCCAACCTGTCTAACCTTGAGCGGCTGTATCTTTATAGGAATCAGTTGAGTGGAGAGATTCCAACTGAATTGGCCAACCTTTCCAATCTCACGCACCTGTATCTTTTTGATAATCAGTTGAGTGGAGAGATCCCAACTGAATTGGCCAACCTGTCTAACCTTGAGTATCTATATCTTTGGGGCAATCAGTTGAGTGGTGAAATCCCCGTGGAACTGACCCGCATAACCAACCTTAAGGGGTTACGTATTGCCCGCAACCAGTTGACTGGTGGTATTCCCCCCGAATTGGGCAACCTATCCAATCTTGAGCAACTGAGTCTTGATAATAATCCGTTGGGTGGTTCGATTCCCGTGGAACTGGGCAACCTATCCAACCTTCAGCGGCTGAATCTTAGCCGCAATCAGTTGAGTGGTGAGATACCAACTGAATTGGGCAACTTATCTAATCTCACTTACCTGAATCTCGGCGTGAATCAATTAA